>JBMYOA010000106.1:0-6547 GCA_049598825.1 Opitutales bacterium
GGCTCGATCTCAAGCATTTCTTCCCGGGAAATGATTTTACAGTTCACGCCGTTTTCCTGACCCCGTTGAAAAATATTCTGCATGCGGGGAATCTCCTCATCATTGAGGGCGACGATGATTTTTCCGCATAGTTCATGCTCAATCCCCTGTTCCTTGCAAAATTGTTCCATTGCTTTCTTGCCGTTTCGGCAATTAATCGCTTTGAGGGAACCGGGTTTGTAATAAATACCCGTGTGAAGAACGCCGGAATTGTGTCCGGTCTGATGCTTCGCCAGGGAGGTTTCTTTTTCCAAAACCGCCAGTTTTAGTTTGGGATGTTTTTTTGAAAGTTGGTAGGCCGTAGCTAGGCCAACGATCCCTCCGCCTATGATACAGATATCAAACATGATCGAGTAAACTTAAATTAATCCAATTGGATTTTTCCGTATGATCGATCGAGGTGGGCGTATCCTCCGTCAGGATAAAAAATTTGACCCGTTGTGTGAGAGGATCGGGGGGAGGCAAGAAACACCACTGCATCTGCGATTTCACGATCAGTGGTCATGCGTTTTCCGAAGGGAATATTTTCCTCTATTGAGTGAAGCGTTTTGTTAGGGTTTTCTAAAGTGTCCAGCCATCGTTGATACATGGGAGTCATGACTTCCGCAGGAATTACGGCATTTACTCGTACCCCTTTGTCCGCCAGATCGAGTGCCCATTCGCGGGTCAGGGCATTCATTGCTCCCTTTGAAGCCGCATAGCCTGATGTGCCACCCTGACCGGTTTCGGCCACTTTGGATCCAATGTTTATGACTGCGCCTTTATTGCGAACCAGTTCATTCAATGAATAGTGAGTCAGGGCAAATACATGAACCAGGTTTTTACGCAGACTGTTAAAAAAATCTTCGGTGGGTGAATCCAAACCCACGCCATCATTGGTACCAGCGTTGTGTATTAAGTAATCGATTCGACCAGTCTTTTCGATGGTTCTTTGAATTGCTTCCTTACAGGCTGATTCTTCGGTTAATTCGGTTGGGATGCAAAAGACCTTTTCCTGATTAGCCCCAAGCTCTTCGATCAAGGAATTAGCGATATCTGGATTCCGATCAAGGATGGCAACGGTGGCTCCTTCCGCATGGAAAGATTTTACAATGGCAGCCCCGATTCCCTTGGCACCTCCGGTTACAACCGCAACCTTTCCCTCGACTTCGAGGTTCACTTCGCGGCGACGACCTTTTGGGCGGATGAGCCCAGTTGATCAATACCAAGCTCCACAAGATCTCCCGCTTTCAAGTAGACCGGAGGATCCATGCCTAGCCCAACACCTGGGGGAGTCCCTGTTGAAATGATATCCCCGGGCAATAAGGTCATGAACTGACTTACATAACTCAGGAGGAATGGAATTTTGTAATGTAAGTTGGATGAGTTGCTCGATTGCATGGTCTCGCCATTGACTTTGAGCCACATTTTCAAATTGTTTACATCTTCAATTTCGTCGGGGGTAGCGAGGAACGGACCAAATGGTGCGAAGGTGTCACAACTTTTTCCCTTCACCCACTGACCGCTTCTTTCCAATTGAAAGGCACGCTCGCTGTAGTCGTTATGCAGGGCATAGCCTGCCAAGTGATGCATTGCATCTTTCTCGTCAACATAGCTGGCTCTTTTTCCTACGACAAAAGCAAGCTCGACTTCCCAGTCAGTTTTATCGCCGCCACGGGGGAGGATCAGGTCATCATTGGGCCCACAAAAAGCACTGCTTGCCTTGAAGAATAAAACCGGTTCTTCGGGGATATCCATTCCGGACTCGGCGGCATGATCATCAAAATTCAGTCCAATACAGACAATCTTACTGGGCCGGGCGATAGGTGCCCCGTAGCGTTCGTCTTCCGGAAAGATTGGCAGATCGCTTTCATTTTCCTTCACCCACTCCTGAAGGCGTTGAAGACCATCGGTTTCAAAAAACACCTCGTCATAGTCTTCACCAAATCCGGAAGTTTCCACTTCCCGGCCATCTTTTAAAATAAGACCTGGTAATTCTTCTCCAGGCTGTCCTTTACGAATAAGTTTCATGATTGGTTATTTATTTTAAGCTCATTACGCCACCGTCAATATCATACGCTCCCCCGGTAATGAAAGAGGCATCGGAGGAGCAGAGAAAAGAGGCAATGTTGGCAATTTCATGGGGTTCTCCCATTCTGCCAATGGGCTGATACTTTGACAGTTCATCAAATTTTTCATTCCGTTCGTTTTCGTCCGGATAGTATTTTTTAAGAAAGCCATCGACAAAAGGTGTGTGCACACGACCCGGGCAAACACAATTACAGCGGATTCCGTGATCGACATAATCGCGGGCAACACTGAGCGTCATGGCCAGGACGGCACCCTTACTGGCAGAGTAAGCAAAGCGGTCGGCAATTCCCAGACGTGAGGCAATGGATGCAAGATTGAGAATCACCCCCGATTTCTTTTCGATCATTGTTGGGATGATGTTCCGGAGACACAAAAACATACCCTTGGCATTCACTTCCATTACCTTATCAAAATCTTCAACGGATGTGGTGGTGGCGGTGCCCACATTGGCAATGCCTGCATTGTTGATCAAAATATCGGGTGTTCCGAATTTTTCTGAAACTCCTGATAGTGCATTTTGGATACTTTGCTCATCAGTGATATCACACTTGAAAAAATGGGCTTCCTGTCCTTTGGCCAGGATCTCCTGAGTGGTTTCTTCGCCGGCAATCTCATCCGCTTCCCAAATGGCAACCTTGGCACCTTCCCCGGCAAATCGCCTGGCGATGGCTTGGCCGATTCCTTTTCCTCCTCCAGTGACAATGGCTGTATTATTTTTGAATTTACTCATTAATGATGATCTTTACAGAGACATACCGCGTTTCCAAGGTAAGAAGTCATCCCTCCCTTGAATCGTTGATTTGGTTTTCTTGTTTCCCGAGGCGTACTCAATCACTTCATTAAGTAATTTTTCTCCGATCGACTCCACGGTTTCGCTCCCATCAATAACCGGTCCCGTATCGAAATCGATATATTCGTGGAAAGAACTGGCGGTCTTGGAGTTACTGGAAATTTTAATCACGGGAGCAATCGGGTTACCCGTGGGAGTACCGAGGCCGGTTGAAAAAAGGATGAGATTGGCCCCGGCTCCGGCGAGAGCAGTTGTTGATTCCACATCATTGCCCGCGGTGCAAAGGAGATTAAGTCCATCCTTTGTGACCCACCCTGGGAAGTCCAATACATCAACCACAGGAGAAGTGCCTCCCTTACGGGCGGCTCCCGCAGATTTCATCGCGTCGGTTATCAACCCGTCTTTTACATTCCCAGGAGATGGATTCATGTGAAAACCGGAACCTGCTTCTTTTACACGGAGTTCATAGTTACGCATGATTTCAATAAAGCGATTTCCAATGTTTGGAGTTGCACACCGGTTGACGATCTCCTGTTCAACCCCGCAAAGCTCAGGAAACTCGGAGAGGATTATCCGTCCACCGATCGCAGCAAGCAGATCGGCAGCATGACCCATCGCCGGGTTAGCTGATATTCCGGAAAATCCATCGGATGCCCCGCATTCCATTCCCAGACAGAGCTTGGAAAGGGGAGCAGGAGTTCTTTTCAATTCATTGATTCGAGATAATCCGGCATAGGTCTGACGAATTGCCTGCTCCAACATTTCCCGTTCTGAGGGGTATTTCTGTTGCTCAAAAACAAGGAGTGGCTTGTTGAAGTTGGCGCATCGCTTGGCAATTTCATCTTCAAGGATCGAGACCTGAGCGTGCTGGCAGCCCAGGCTCAGGACGGTAATACCACTGACATTGGGATTGCATGCGTACCCGGCAAGGAGGGCACAGAGTTCCTCAGATATACCGCGTGTCTCTCCGCATCCCAGTCCGTGAGTTAGAAACTTGATACCATCTATGTTTGGAAATATGGGAGAAGGTTCATGATTGGTGCTCTCGGGCAAAGAGACAGAATCCGGGTTTTCGCCTCGACTGTACGCATTAGCGAGTGATTGGGAGAAAACCTCATATTGATTCCGTTTTGATAAACCCAGTGCCCGCAGCATCGATGTTTTCAGGGTTTCAATATTCCCATTTTCACAAAACACCATGGGGACGACCAACCAGTGGTTGGCAGTGCCGACGGAACCGTCCGATCGCACATAGCCATTAAATGTGCGATTTTCCCAATTCGAAATGGGTGGGGCGTCCCAACTGAATTGACCTTCACTTGAGCGGTAATCCTCTGCCCGGTGCACCACATTTGATTGGCGAATTCTTTCACCTTTTGAAATTTTTTGAGTGGTTTCACCAACCAAGACTCCATAAAGGCGAACCTGTTCTCCGCTTTCTAATTCGACTGGTGCAAATTTATGTTTAGCCGGAATGTCCTCAGTGAGTTTGAACGAAGATCCATTCCAATTGATGTCGGTTCCTGCGTCTAGATCCTGCAGGGCGACCAGAAGATTATCATGCGGAGAAATTTGGAGAAAACTTTTCTGTAGTTCGGGCATTGGATAGGGGATCCGTACAAAAGCTGAGGTTAAGATCTATATCGAAGTTGATTTTTATAATAATCAATGAGGTGTAAAAGGGGAATAGATAATCTTGGTTAAGGCATATCTATTTCTGATCTCCTACGATAATCGAGAGCTCATGTACGGCAATCTCAATTGATCTGATCAAGATCTTCTATTCTCCAGTTCAAGTCGTACTCAGTCGAATTTGATCCAATCTTCCGACTTAAAGTCATAATACCTCAGGGAATTTCTATCTTTTAAATCAAGGTACAACCATCCTTCGTTTGAATTTGAAAAGCAATAGGGGAATGCAGAGGCTTGCGTCCAAATCCAACCGAGTTCTTTTGACCAGAGCCAAAAGCTGCCCTCGCTTGATTCGCTGAAATATAGCCATTGTAGTTCAGTATGATAAATCCAGGGAAAGGAAAGGTCGTAGAAATTACCAAACCAAGTTTGATTCTTCCATTTGCCATCCAATTCTTCCACCTGAAGGTCGATGGCGGTGCTGGGTCTGTATTTCCATGCCTTGGTCGCGTTGACATCAAAGAAGATGGGAGCCTCTTCGGTTTCAAAAACATAGATATTTTCGGTATTTAATTCCTGCCAGTTATTGAATGATCCTGATCTTCGGGAATTACTTTTTTGGTTTTCTTCATATTCTTCTCGGGTTCCTTTTATCCATCCATCTGGGGCAGTCCATCCCCCGGTTTCGCTTGTCCAGCTTTCTCCAGTACTTGGATTGTAATAGGGGACCAGAACCTGAGTAACGATTGCGTCTTCCGGAGGTGGGATGAAGTTGAATGGGTTACTCGGTTGTGACTCAATGGTTGGCATGGGAATCCACTCTACACCATAGTTTCCACTTGAGATGGCAAGCCCCGTGGAAGTTGCAGAAAAGTTTTTTAGGTTTAAATAAAAGTTTCCTGATAGGGTATGCGTAGGCCACTCCAGTAAGTGCTGGCTGGTATGAATACCTGATATGCTTTTCCCGAGAAGAATGGTTTCTTTGGCAAGCAGTTCTTGCATATTGTGGGAAGCAAAGAGACTATCGATGAGCAGAAGAGATCCATTTTCCTGGACCCGGTATGCATCCACTCCTTTCTCATTTCTCTGAGAGTGTGCAATATATATGAAATCGTTATTTATTGCGATGGGGCCTGTTGTTTGTGAGAGGTCCAGTTCATCCAAAAAATAAAGATTGGAACCATCATAGGCACATACGGTCATTGATCTTCCAAAGTCTTTTAAATTTATAGAATTTTCTAAAAGGAGAGGGGTGGGGCGATAGTTTCCCAACTGAACATCCTGGTTTTCAAAATAGAGATAGCCGGTTCCGTCCGCCCCTAGATTGGGTTGTGCCCCGGCTAAAACCCCGGGTGCGGGAATGGCGGCATCAACGACTGGGGTTTGCGTGTCGGAAATGTCTACTTGGTAGAGGCTCGAATTATTCTCTGATGCCATGATTTGGTAATTAACATAATGGTCCTCTTCTTTGCTGGCCCCGTATAAAAGTTTATTGCCCACTTTAAAGGGGCCATTCATTTGCGAACCATCGATTGATAAACTGGTGTTGCTTTCCAAATCGATGGTGGAGTTGGCTAGCCCCGTTTCGAAGGAAAAAATTTGAATATCAAGTACGGAAGTAGAGTTGTAGGGGTATGGGTAAAAGAAATCTGACGCTATTTCTGCTGACATCCTGAGGTAAGGGTAAATGTTCGATTGTGAAACCGCCTTGGTTGCCCAGCAGATCTGATTGTTTTCGAGCAGAAAACCTTCGACGGCTGTGGGGGAAGAAGCACTCGTTGTCTTCTTTTCAGTCTCAGCCAAAAGTTCAATTTTATCTTCATCGACCTTAAAGATTTTATAAATTAACTTTCCTTGATTATGAATTGCCAGGTGGGCGAGATTGCCATCGGCAAGGCTGCCGAGCAGATTTCCAGCCCCGGCATCCATTTGATAAAGGAGTTCATCGAAATCCGTAGTTGGGGTAAGCCGGAGTGTGACATTTTGCTCTTGTGAGATATAGCCCCAACCCCAACC
>JBMYOA010000107.1:0-6464 GCA_049598825.1 Opitutales bacterium
GGTGCCAATCTTCCACGATATTGTTTTTGTGCTTTGTCCTCGCCCATTTTGTAAAAGTAAGATTTAGATTACCTTTGCGATTACGAGAAGAAAATCTTCTCACGAAAAAGTTATATAATGAATTTTAAAGAACTGGGTTTATGCCCTCCCCTGCTTAAAGCGATCGAAGAAATGGGTTATGAAGACCCAACCCCGATCCAAAAAATGTCAATCCCCCCAATTTTAGAGGGTCGTGACTTGGTCGGATCCGCTCAGACGGGAACCGGAAAAACGGCCGCTTTTGCCCTACCAAGCCTGCATCGACTTGAAAAGCATGGAGGTTGTCGACTCTTAGCCTTGGCTCCAACCCGTGAACTTGCCATTCAAATAGAAGAGAACTTCAAAAAATATGGAAAATTTCTCGATCTACGAATGGCCCTGCTCTACGGGGGAGTAAAATATGGCAAGCAATTGGAACAACTGGGAAACGAACCTGATATCATTGTTGCTACACCAGGTAGACTTCTTGATCATTTAAGCCAAGGAAACCTCAATCTCAGAAAAATCGAAATTCTGATCCTAGATGAAGTTGATCGGATGCTGGACATGGGCTTTGTCGAAGATGTAACCAAGATCATTCAGAAAACCCCAAAATCGAGGCAAACGCTCTTCTTCTCCGCCACCATTCCCGATTCGGTCAGGAGGCTATCAAAGTGGGCACTAGACAACCCCGCCGAAGCCAAAATAGATATAAAAATTTCGGCTGCCGATACAGTCAGTCATGCGCTGTATCCGGTCCCTGCGATCCAAAAATTCGATTTGCTGATCGCACTGTTAAAAATAATTAAGTTCGAAAACCTGATCATTTTCTTCCAAACGCGACGTGGCACCGATAAAATCAGCAGATGGCTTACTGAACATGGACAAACCGTCCGTGTACTCCATTCCGATTTAAAACAGCGCGACCGTTCCAAAGCACTCGAAGAATTTAAAGGCGGAGAAGTGAAAATTCTATGTGCCACGGATGTTGCCTCCCGAGGATTGGATATTTCCAATGTTACCCATGTGATCAACTACGATGTACCACAGCATTCTGAAGACTATGTCCACCGCATAGGACGTACAGGAAGAGCAAGAACCGAGGGAGAAGCCTTTACTTTGTGCAAACCCGAGGAATTATCAATGGTTGACTCAATTGAAAAACTATTGGGTAACCCGCTCCCCAGAAAATTTGTCGAGGAATTCAACTACCGGGATGAACCTTCTAGCCTGGCACCAGCAAGTCCTCAGGTTTCCAAAAAAAGAAACCGAGGTTTTGGTAAGCAAGTTTCTTTTGGTGGCAGAAGAAGAAGGTAATCCTTAGAAGTGCAGATTACCGATTAAACTTGGATTAGTCCAAGTTAGAGGTTTTCTCAGAATCCTTAGTAAGATCGTGAGTGGTTGTCGTTCTTACTCGCTCTACTTTAGATGGCATATCAAATAAGGTACGAACAGGAACAGTGACCACTTGAGTGCAGGAGGTAAAAGCCAGTAAAAGAGTAGCTATAAGAATCTTGCACATATCTGACTTAGATACTAAATCGATCGTCTTAGCAACTAACTTTTGCCTGTGATCAATCATTCTGACTCATTTCTCTCCTTTTTGGCTTCCACCGAGCTTCAACAGTCCAACGAAATCCATTGGATTCTCTTCTTGCTCCCTCTTATTGCGGCACTGATCGGTTGGATGACAAACTATATTGCAGTCAAAATGCTCTTCCACCCTAAAGAGCCAAAAAAAATCCTCGGACTTACTTTCCACGGGGTATTCCCTAAGCGGCAACATGCCCTGGCCGAAAAACTTGGCCAACTGGTTGCAGAGGAACTTTTTTCTATTTCAGATGTTTCAGCAAAAATAAAGGAATTTGCCACCAGTGATGAGGCAATGAATGAAGTTGGGAAGAGAATAGAAATGACGATAAGGAACAAACTGGTACAGGCATTTCCGATGCTTGCCATGTTTCTAAGTGATGAAATGGTGGAAAAAGTGACCGGACTTTTTAAAAATGAACTCAAAGACTTCTTGGCTGTCACTTCACAGGGAATGGGAGAAAAACTCGAAGAAAACCTGAATGTGCAGGAAATGGTTAAAGATCGGGTAAACGCGTTTTCATCCGAAAAATTAGAAGAACTGCTAAATCAATTGATGAAGAAAGAATTCAAGTTCATTGAATTAGTCGGGGCAGTTCTCGGATTCCTCATTGGATGTATTCAATTAGGAATATCTTTCCTTGCCGCCTAGAACCAGAATCACTTAAGCGGAATTGAATTGCCTTCTATCTCCACGAAATAAGTAATCAGTTTGTGTTACCGATAGATCAGATACCATGGCAAAAGATTCAACTGTTGTGGAGCAATACTGAATTAAGACTGCAGTGGGTGACCTTACTGGTCATCATTTTACTCACCGCAATATTGACTTCACTACTTACCCGTTTGATTAAGAAGAATTTTCTTCAAGAGACTGAGTCAACTACTTCAGAAAAATGGATAGTCCATTCCCTTAGGCTTCTGGCCCCCACCTCTTTCCTGCTTCTTTCAGTGCTAGGTCTATCGGGGTTCCAAAGCTTAAACCTTGATACATCGGATTTCATAAAGCCGGCATTTAATGTATCAGTTGCGTGGATCATCTACCGGATGGTTGGCATTTTCACAAGTAACCGAACCTGGTTACGCTCCATTGCAGTTGTTTTATTCGGTCTGGCCGCCCTGCAAAGCTTTGGAATTCTTTCCGTGACCATTGAATTGCTCGAAATGATTTCTTTTCAATTTGGAGAGAGAAAAATTTCAGTTCTCGATTTGATGAATGGAATAGGCATTCTTCTGGCCCTCCTCTGGGGAAGCTCATTTTTAGGAGGAGCAGGTGAAAAAAAGATCAAGCAACTGCCACATGTTCCACCATCTCTACAGGTATTATTAGCAAAAGTTTTCCGAACCATTTTGGTGGTGATGAGTTTTGCTATCGCCCTTTCAACCATCGGATTGGATTTGTCCTCGTTTGCAATCCTCGGAGGAGCGATTGGTGTGGGCATAGGCTTTGGTTTACAAAAAGTAGTCTCTAATTTGGTTAGTGGTTTAATTCTTCTTATCGACCGATCTATTAAACCAGGAGATGTAATCGAAATCGAAGGAACCTACGGGTGGATCAATTCATTACGGGCCCGCTATGCTTCAGTAATTACCCGTGATGGCAAAGAACACTTAATTCCAAATGAGGATTTAATTACAAATCGAGTGATCAACTGGTCTTTTAGTGATCGAAATGTTCGCGTACGGGTACCAGTCGGAATTTCATACGATGCAAATCCGAGGGACGCCATTAAACTATGCTTAGATTCGGCCAACGCATCCGCCAGAACATTACAAAACCCAGAACCCAAATGCTTGGTCACTGGGTTTGGCGAAAACTCCATTGATCTCGAATTGCGATTTTGGATCGATGACCCTTCCAATGGGGTTGGCAATATAAGAAGCGAGGTGCTTTTAGGTATTTGGGATCGTTTTAAGGAAAATGGAGTGAATATCCCCTTTCCTCAACGTGATGTTCGTATAATTAAGGGAGATTTATCTTAATTAATAACAAACGGAATCCGGTCAAAAATTCCTAACAAACCTAGTCCATCGATGCTTGCAAAGGCTTAAGAATAAGGTTTTACTCTACCGCTTCGACTATGGATCAGACTGACCTCACTTCACTCTTACACACTATCGCTATGGCTCCACCACCCGGTGAATCGGGCGGAGGAGGTATCATGGGTTTTTTGCCCATGATTCTTATTTTTGTTGCTTTCTATTTTCTTTTGATTGCTCCACAAAGAAAGAAACAAAAACAGCACCAAAAAATGATTAACGCCCTTGAAAAAGGGGATAATGTCAAAACGATCGGAGGAGTATTCGGGAAAGTTACGGGAGTAAAAGATGATCGTGTTGTTGTACAAATTGCAGAAAATGTGAAAGTAGAAGTGGCTAAAGACGCCGTATCTGCAAAAGTCGAATAAGAGAACTTAAACAGCTTTCCCCTTCCTCGGGAAATCAATTGCTACCACCATGAACAAGACTCAAGTTTGGAAACTTCTTTTCGTAGTTTTAATAATTTTTATAAGTTTCGGGCTTATATCCCCTTTCGAAGACAGAGAACTAGGAGAATACGCTCAAAGCCAAGCAACATCTGAAGCCAATTCATCCAACCACATCGGATATGAATCTTTCGATGAAGTGATTGACACCCTTCGAAGACAGTTACCTGACGACCAGTCAATCGACTTCCGTGCACTGCGTGATTTTGGTACGAGCAACCAATTAGACTATTCAGCTTATTTTGAAGCCCCACAAGGTGTTTTGGGCACAGTTGCTTCCCGTCTTGCACCGGTGCTTGTGAAACCAGGCATACGAGCCAGTCACATCAAAGATCGGGAAAAAAGAAACGAATTAGTTCTTCGATCACTCCTTCGAGGTTCTCAGGCAGCAATCAAGCGCGGACTGGACCTCCGCGGAGGAATTGCATTCACAATGGAAGTTACAGATCTGAATGAAAGTGACACTTCTTTGGCTGGGGGAGCTTCTCCGATGGATAAAGTTGTGGAGATTATGAGTGATCGTCTGAATGCATTTGGAGTTGCCGAAACTCTTGTCCGTAAAAAAGGCGATAATGCTATCGAGATTCAAATCCCTGACCGTACAACCAAGCAAGATCCGGGCATGGTTGAAGACTTACAAAAACCAGCCAAGTTAGAATTTCGAATCGTCAATGTTGATTCCAATGCACCCCCTGCTCAAACAGGAGAAGAATGGACAGATGATGAAGGGATTCCTTATGTTGCGATGCTACGCAGTGATGCCGAACCAAACGAAAGAGCGATTTGGGTAAGGCGTTTGTGGTCTGCAGATGGTGAAATTATTGAAAAAGCTTATCCGCGTCAGGATCAAATGGGAGGATGGGAAGTCGGACTTGATTTTACTTCCGAAGGAGCCCAAATTTTTGCAGACCTTACCGGACAGGTTGCCGAAATGTCAGATCCGGTCACAGGTCAGCCTGGAAGAATGGCAATTGTGCTCGATGGTCAATTGGAAAGTGCTCCTTCTGTAAGACAGAAAATTGATGGAGGAAGTGCAGTTATTGAAGGAAACTTCAATCAACGAGAAGCGAAAATGCTTTCTGACATCCTGAACAACCCTCTAAAAGTATCTCTTGAAATTGGAGAGAAGTACGAGGTTTCCCCTACCCTCGCATCGGGTGCCTTGAGTAGCAGTTTACAGGCATGCATTTTGGGTGCCGTTCTCGTAATTGCTTTCATGGTTGTTTACTACAAAGCCGGAGGGCTTGTCGCCGTTTTCTCAGTTGGTACCAATGTCCTATTGGTCATTGCCTGTTTGGCTGGCATTTTTCAAGCCACCTTCACTTTACCAGGAATGGCTGCCCTCGTGCTAACTATCGGTATGGCAGTGGATGCCAATATTCTAATTTTTGAAAGAATTCGAGAGGAACTGAAAGCCGGTAAAAGCACCGAAAACGCACTTCTTGGAGGTTATGAAAAAGCTTTCTCTACCATCATTGATGCTAATTTCACCACTTTGATCACTGCCAGTATCTTGATATGGTTGGGAACAGGGCCAGTAAAAGGTTTCGGTATAACCTTAGCGATCGGTATTGTTACTTCAGTTTTCTGTGCACTTTTTATAAGCCGCCTCTTACTCACCGTACTTGTTTCCTCTGGGATAAAGAATTTAATTAGTCTGAGTGCCATTGCCAAGAGTGACCCGAGAAATGAAATTGATTTCCATAAATACCGTAAACTCGCTTTCTTCATTTCCTGGGCTGTTGTCGCCGTGGGGATCGCATCGATTTACTCCAATAAAGACCGGATTTTAGGAATTGATTTTCGCGGCGGTGAGGAAAGTATCATTTCGTTTTCCGAAATGATTGATGCCGGGGACTTGGAGTCCACTTTCGCGAGTTCACCTGAAGTCGGGGAAGTCCAACATGTATATCGTTCCGAAGTTGGTTCCGGGGACGAAGCTTCCCGTCTCGTCTTGCAAACCGAAGTTGGAAAAGGTCGTGAAGCTCTTTCCCTTCTGCAAGAGAAATTTCCATCCGCCGAGTTGGTTGAGGAAGGACTTAGTAATATCGGTGCTTCAGTAAGTAGCCAGATTACCAGTGATGCCATTTCATCTGTCCTGGTGGCCCTGTTCGGTATCCTTCTCTATGTGGCCATCCGGTTCGAAATGGGCTACGCAATTGGTGCGGTCGTTGCTACCGTTCACGATGTTTTGATGACGATCGGACTTTTTGTTTTACTCGGGACACTATCAGGGGGAACACTTTGTTCAGGACAATTTACTGCCCCCATGATTGCATCTATTCTGATGATTGTTGGATACTCGATCAATGATACCATTGTGGTCTTTGACCGCATTCGGGAAGAACTCGAACTTAATCCTGTAACCAA
>JBMYOA010000108.1:0-6451 GCA_049598825.1 Opitutales bacterium
CCTCCAGCAGCCCCGTCTCCACAATATTCGGGTGAATCAGAATCAAAAATAACCTGCCAGGCACCTTCATGTGGGCATCCCCAGTCACGATGCCGTAATTGATCGGAAAAATTACACGCAACCAATAATGTATTCTCCGGCGAATCCCCATATTTCAGGAAAGAAAGGGTCTGTCCTTCTCTGTCGTCACAATCAATCCATTGAAATTTATCAGAAGTATGATCGTACTTTGCCCAAGTCGCATGATTTAAATATAGCCTGTTTAAATCAGCGACCAATTTCCTCAAACCATCGTGTTGTGGATAATCAAGCAGTGCCCAGTCGAGGGGGGCCTCAAAATCCCATTCCTTCCATTGAGCAAATTCAGATCCCATAAAAAGGGTCTTTTTTCCGGGCCAGGTCCATTGTAAGGTAAGCAAAGCCCGGAGATTGGCTATTCGGTCGTTCTCATCCACCATGTTCATTTTGTTAACCAGAGAGCCTTTTCCATGGACGACTTCATCGTGCGAGAATGCCTGAACGAAGTTTTCCGTAAATTGATACATGGCCCCAAAGGTAAGATGATCATGTGAGGAGGATCGTGCATGTGGAGATGTCGAAAAATAATCGATGACATCGTGCATCCAGCCCATATTCCATTTGAAGTCGAAACCCAATCCACCCACGGCGGGAGGTTGTGTGATCTGCGGGAAAGCAGTCGATTCTTCCGCAATGCTGATTACCTGGGGGTATTCCTCGTGGATGGCTTGATTGAATTGCCTGAGGAAGTCAATGGCTTCCAGGTTATGATTGCCCCCATCCTTGTTGGGGATCCATTGCCCGTCCTCGCGACCATAATCAAGGTAGAGCATCGAGGCTACGGCATCCACCCGAAAGCCATCGATACCAAATCGATCCAACCATGCAATTGCACTGCCAATTAAAAAGCTTCGAACCTCAGCCCGGCCGTAATTATAACAAAGAGTCCCCCACTCTGCATGCTGCCCCTGTCTGGGGTCCTCATGCTCAAATAAGCAGGTGCCATCAAAACGGGAAAGAGCAAATTCGTCAGATGGGAAATGGGCAGGCACCCAATCAATAATCACACCTATTCCCGCGTCTTGAATGGTGGAGATAAGCTGAGAAAACTCCTCGGGAGTGCCGTGGCGATGAGTTGGGGCATAATAACCAGAAACCTGATAGCCCCAGGATGCCCCGTAAGGATATTCACTGACCGGAAGAAATTCCACATGAGAAAATCCATTTTCGACAAGATACCGGGGCAGTTCCTTGGCTAATTCAAGATATGAAAGCGGACGATTCTCATCGGGATGAAATTTCCATGACCCAAGATGCATTTCATAGATTGAAAGGGGCTTTGCCCGCGGATTGAATGCATGGGGCGAAGAATTTGATCCGGCGAACTTGCGGGAAGTGATAATGGCAGCATTTCCCATGGGGGGTTCAAATTGCCAGCCAAACGGATCGGTTTTTTCGCGAACAATGCCATCCGTTCCAAGAACGCGAAACTTGTATTTGTCACCGATTTTAGCGAAGGGAACAAATAGTTCACGGCAACCGGAAGATCCAAGCGACCGCATGGGTAGAGATTGCGGATTCCAGTGATTAAAATCACCGACCAAATGGACACTGCGGGCGGATGGTGCCCAGATTACGAATGATACCCCTTCCACATCTTCATGAATTCGAGGGATGGCTCCCAATTTGCTAAAGGGGCGACGGTCCCAGCCTTCATTAAATGGAATGAGTGCTTCATTAGTGACTGAAGGAGCCAGGCAGTAGGGGTCTTTCCATGAACGCTCGCCGGATGAGTAGATAGAATGGAAGGTATATGAAAATGGAGAATCCACATCAGGAAGATGCAGTTCGAAAAAGCCCTGACTATCCAATCTCGCCATATCGTAAGTCTGGGGAGCATCTGCTCTGACTACCTGAATATTCCTGGCAGTAGGATCCCATGCACGAATAACGAATCCGGGGCGGTCTGCCAATGAATGCATCCCCAGTAGAGTGTGAGGTTCTCCATTGCGGCCGGCAATCAGGCCTCTCATTTCATCAGAACGAATGATCATTCGCCCTTAGCTTTATGGTTGGTGAAAGAATTTGCGAGCTTTCAAAATCAGGAAATGAATAAATTTCTTTCTTGTGGAGAATGAAGTTCCGAGCATCGTACATAAAGTGCGATTTCTTCGAACCCAATCTTTTTTCTTTTCCTGTCTTTTCTTACTGACCTCTCTTCTGCACGGGGCCAATAAAGAGGTGATCCAGGGGATTGCCCTGGAGGCAGAGAATCCTCTCGTTTATGATAACGAAAAGGAAACGATAACCGCATCTGGCAATGCGCTGTTATCTGGAGATGGAATCCATTTAAGTGCGGAACGGATTATCTGGGATAGAAAGACATCTACAGTTAGGGCTGAGGGTAACATCGCTCTTGGGGTAGTTGGTTACAGATTGCTTGCTAAAAGCTTGACCCTTGATTTGCAAAGCGGAGCTTTTACCGCAGAAAATGTGAAGACGGGGCTCTACCCTTGGATAATTGAAGCTGAGCAGCTTCTCGCATCGGATTCGAATTACACAATCGAAAATGCTACTTTTACCCATGAAAACCATGAAAGGTTTTCACCCGGACTGCTAATTGATAAGGCGATCTATGAAACGAATAGCACCCGACTGCAAGCAAGAGGTATTGGACTGACGATAGATGGAAAAACCATCGGCAAATTCCCGAAGTTAACCCGTAAAGTAAGTGGACCGGAACCAAGACTCGAGCTTTTGGGGGGTGAAAGGCAACCTCTTGGCTGGTATGCAGGACTGAGGATGGATACAATCAATACCACAAGTTTTTCTTCCGAGATGGAAGCGATCTCCTATTTTGACCGGGGAGTCTTCCTGGGTCCTCAATTCTCGTACTTTAAATCGGAAGATGATGAATCGTATTACCATAACTGGAGTGCCACCTTTGGAGGAATCAAGGATGAAGGTGATATCGTCCGGGACTCCCGCAATCTACAGATCGATCAAGAGCGTGGGTATATGAATATTTTTGGAATTAGCCGATTTCAGGACCAATGGACCATGGCACTTGATCTGAATGCTTTTTCGGATTCGGAAGTGTATCGAGATTACGACAGAGATGGGTTTGAGCAAAACCAATGGTACAATAATGCTTTAGAGGTGGCCTACGAGGGGGATGATCTAACTATTTCGGTAGCCACAAAATGGCAGGCAAACGAATTTCAGTCTCAGGCAGAATCCATCCCCAACATCTTGGTAACTTATGGACCTAAATCTTTATGGAACAAATGGACATATGAGACGCTACAACTCGAATATGCAGAGCGGAATGTAAGGAATTCCTTGGGCGAAAAGGGAAATGCATACTCCAAGTTTGATTTTGGCTACAAAACGGCGAGTACTTTTGGTATTACGAAAGGGCTCATCTACACGCCATCGATCAGTTTCCGCTGGCAAACTTTTGACATAGATCAAGCAGATTCTCATACTAGAAGCTTTTGGGAGACAGGAAATGAAGTGAGTTTTACCCTTCATGCTGATTATCCAACGGAGAGTACGGTCTGGAAAACTGAAGGTTTGCGTCATGTCATGACCTTCAGTGTTGGCCATAACCATGTTCATCCTCTGAAAGAATCGACCATATCCAATTCTGCACTTATTGAGCCCTACCTCGAGAATCCAAACCTTGGTCCTGTCGAATTGCTTGACTACCTGGATTCCGACAACCTTGCTTCCTATGAGGTGATTCGCCTAGGATGGGAGCAAGAACTCCTTAGCCTGAAAGATGGCTTTTATGACCGCTGGGCAGACCTGCAACTTTATCAGGATGCCTGGGTTGATTCATCCTCATTGCTAATACCTGCCCCCTACTTCTACTCCCAAGCCCGCTTGCACCCGGCACGCTGGTTGAGCCTGGATGTGCAGGCTAAGGTTAATACTGATACAGGTGAACTTTTTAGGAGCGCATATGGTTTATCTGTATTGGATGGATTCAAAAATGAGATATCCGTTCATTATTTGGCTTACGATCAGGGTAATGACAGTTTGCAGACCCAATTTATGCATATTCTTGATGAATCGAAGAGTGTATCTGGAGCAATCAGGTACGATCCGAAACTCAGGACATTTCCGTACTGGTCCGGATTGCTCACAATTCGCAAACCTACAGGTTGGGAATGGTCTGTTTATCTGTCCCAACGGAGAGGCACGGCAAGAGAGAATGACTTATCCTGGGGACTTGGTGTAAATCTGTTCAGTTTTTAGTCAATTGCCTGTTAGGTTGACTATTTAGGATGTGCGCCAATATATTACTAATATTATGACAAAACGCTTTAATCCGAATCCAAAACTACCGGTCAAGGATCCAAAGGTCATGGCACATCTTCTGGGTCTGGGTCTCGATTGCGATGATGGGCATAAAAGAATTACCCAAGCTGATAAATTTTCGATCCTAGGAGGTTCCGAGCAAACGCATGACCACATGACGGAGACCCTCTGTAAAACCTTTGAGGACTTAAAAGCAAAAGGTAAATCTCTCGAAGATGCTTCGATGGATGAGATTTCCGACTTGATCAAAAAGAATACTCCTGATTCATAATTGGCTTTCACTCTATAAATTGAAATAAGATGTCCGCTCCAGCACCAGAACCACCACGCCCGACCCTAAAATTAACCCCAAAAGAAGGTGAACCGGTCAAGCCTCTGCCTCCTGGTGCACCAAAATTCAAAGTTACCAAACAACCTTTCGCCGGACAGCCTGCTCCCCCTCCTGCCCCAACCCCTGTTCCTGCTCCTCCCGCGGCTCCAGGTGTTGCTCCTGCCCCCGGTCCCGTTCCACCGCCAGCAGCAAATACAGTTACTCCACCACCATCACCTGCTTTGCCTCCCTCTCCAGCAGTTCCCGGAGTATCACCACCACCTGCTGCTCCACCTGCACCAGGACCTGGCCCTGTGCCTACCCCTGCTCCTACTCTTTCGGCTAACACAAAACCAGGAATTGCTCCATCACTCGGAGCTTCTGCCCCGACTCTTGGGCCAAAGCCAGTCGCCCCTAGTTTGCCATCCGTTGCCCCTGCAGGCTTACCGCCTCTAGGGGCAAGCAAGCCACCAATGCCACTTCCCGGAGCACCTGACGGACCTTCCGCCGGTGCACCGCTCCCGCCCCCTGGAGCACCTGCATCACCACAAGGCTCATCCAAAAAAACAACCGCAGCAGCACCTGATGCCGCACCTGCAAAACCGAAACCCAGCATTCTTTTTCTTTTATTGGACTTTTTAGTTTTTGGTGGTTCGGTAGCTGGATGTGTCTTTCTCTTTCTTAATTACTGATTTAAATGAGCGAACCGATCAACCTGAATAAAGATAGCTTCGAAAAGGCTACGACTTCTAACGACAAACCTGCATTGGTTGACTTTTGGGCACCCTGGTGCGGGCCCTGCAAGGCATTATCACCCATTCTTGAGGAAATCTCCTCCGAGATGTCAGACAGTGTCAATATTTACAAAGTCAATGTAGATGAAAATACTGAACTTGCCCAAGAGCATGGCGTGCAGTCAATTCCGACCATTTTGGTCTACAAGAATGGTTCTCTATCTGAAACATTAGTCGGTTTGAAATCCAAAGAGGAATTGATCGAGATAATTAAGTCCTGATTTACCTTTTCCCTTTTCTGCCCCCGCATATCCTACAATCAGTTCCACTCGGCTTGGCCATTAAAGTACCCCTGCCTCTTTCGTAAAAAGAACAACCTGGGCGGTGGATTTTACCAAAACTGGTTACCCAATAGGATATTTGGGGAAGCAATTGATTTTTCCTCATAAATGCTCCCGGAAGGCTTGGTTGGGGGGTTTGTAGTTTTATGGGGTCAGCGTTGTAGTTAAAACCTGATTGCCAAATCCCTAGATTTCCACGCTTTGCCTTCAGTTGTGCCAGAATTAAAGGACCAAACCTCCCAGTTTCCTTTTCATTATGCCATCCGATACCATTTGTAATCGATTCAGTAGTGAAGTCCTTTCCACCCTCTTGAAGTCTTAGTTTAACGACTTTAAGATTATTCTCATCAAAAGTCCGCACCACTTCAATCAATGGGCTGGTCGAGAGAAGCTTTGTTTCACAAAATGAAATAGCTTCTTCATAACCAGGTTGCCCTCTTTGTGGAAAAGAAGTACCCCAAATTCGCATTCGAACGACATAGTCATTTGTCTGAAGATCAAAAATACCAGGTTTTACTACTCGAATGACCTCGAGTTTGGTTTTAGTATCGTTTTGATCAGAGTCATCGATACTTACGGGGGAAACTTGAGAATAAAGGCATATTTTCAAACTACTGACAAAAATCATAGCAGAAAGCTTGTATAGATTAAATTCAGTAAACATGCGTGCAGTTTTACACTTGGTTAAGTGTGCTTGCAAAAAAATAAACATTCTTCAATGT
>JBMYOA010000109.1:0-6365 GCA_049598825.1 Opitutales bacterium
CTTATCTATGGCTCGGACTTTTCTTTAGCGTTTTCATTTGGTCAGGCATGGAACCAAAAGATCGACTGACCTGGGTTTTGGAAGCGGGACCGGCGATTATTGGTCTTTGGGTTATGGCGAAAACCCGTATGTCGTTCCCCCTTACCCCCCTACTCTACTTTTGGGTTCTGCTCCACTGTATTGTCCTGATGGTGGGTGCAAAATATACCTATGCGGAAGTTCCTTTATTTGACTGGATCAGTGAGTTCTTTGGATGGGAAAGAAACAACTATGATAAGGTCGGCCACTTAATGCAGGGATTCGTGCCCGCCCTGATTGCCAGAGAGATTCTTTTACGCAAAAAGGTGGTAAATGGCGATGGATGGCGAAATTTTATCATCATTTCCATCTGTCTGGCATTCAGCGCTTTTTATGAATTGATCGAGTGGTGGGCTGCAGAAATTATAGGACAGGATGCAGAGGCTTTTCTCGGGACCCAAGGGTATGTTTGGGATACCCAGTCAGATATGGCACTCGCCCTTCTGGGTTCGGTTTTATCCATCTTGTTTTTGCGAAAAACACATGATCATCAACTCAAGGCGTTGCTAAAATAAGAAACAAGCTCAATACTGTGCCGGATGAGGAAAGAAACAGACTGGCAGGAAAGATATCAGACAGAAGACACGCCTTGGGATAAAGGAAAGCCGGCTCCGGGATTGGTGGACTGGCTCAAAATACAGACACTTGATCCGGAAACAAGGGTGCTGGTCCCTGGATGCGGGCGCGGACATGACGCTTCCGCCTGGGCAACCGCAGGATTTGAAACCACCGGTCTGGACCTCGCAGACCTTGCTTTAACCGATGCCCGAAAGAAATATGATTCTCTTCCAAACCTGGCTTTTTTCCCAGGCAATTTCCTGGATGAAAAACCTCAAGAACCATACGATTTAATCTTCGAGCATACTTTGTATTGTGCGATTGATCCCGACCGAAGGGAAGAGTACGCGAGGTCATTACTGAACTGGTTAAAGCCGGGCGGCTATTTTCTGGCAATTCATTTCATATTCCCGCTGGACGAGGATGGTCCTCCCTTTGGGGCTAGTCGGGAAGAAATCATTAACCGGTTTGATCCAGAGTTAAAATTAATCGAAGACTGGAAACCACGCCATTTTGATGGTCGTAAAAACGAAGAATGGATGTTTCTTTGGCAACGGATTTCTTAATTACACCCCTCCCTTTCCTTTTAAAACAATCTTAGCTTAATGTTTCATTAGACATTGGATTTTTAAAAGAATCTTTTATCCTGATTTGGATGCAATTTAGGATAAATTTGGCTTTGATAATGATCGCTTCTCTTTGCGGTGCGAATATCTGGAGTAGTCCTGAATTAAATAAAGGGAAAGAACTTTATGCCCAATATTGTGCAGAGTGCCATGGCCAAGGTGGTGAAGGAGTGGAAGATGAATTCTCAAAGCCTCTGGTCGGTGACTGGCCCCTCCAAAAACTTACTGATTACATAGGCAAAACCATGCCCGATTATGACCCGGATGAAGTCAAGGGTAAGGATGCCGAGCTTGTTTCCCGCTTTATTTACCAGAGCTTCTACCAAAAACCCGAGCTCTTTCGGAAAGAATCAAGAATCCAGCTTGCCCGTCTAACCAACAGGCAATTTCGGCAATCTGTGACCGATTTATTCGCTCAATTTGAAGGACAGCCCGTTCTTTCCAAGCCCGTCCAAGGGCTCAAGGGAAAATATTATAACGCAGAGGGCATGAACAAGCGTAAGAAAATGCATGCCGAGCAAATCGATCCTTTTATCAATTTCAATTACGGCGAAAAGGCCGCACTCGACGGAATGAACCCAAAGAAATTTTCGGTCTATTGGGAGGGTTCGGTTTTACCCCGTGAATCTGGATGGTATGAATTTTTTGTTAAATCACCCAACGGTTTCGAACTGAGCGTAAACCGTTCCATTGGCCCTCCGACAATTGATGAAAAGGTAACCGCCGGAGTACTCCGCGAAGAAAATACCAAACTCTATCTCCTCGGTGGAAGACCCTATCCAATTCAACTCAACTACTTTAAATTTGATGATCCAAATGCCTCGATTGAATTAAGTTGGAAAACACCGGTTGGAGTGAAAGAAATTATTCCATCTGAATATTTATTTACCCAGGTTGTGCCACCCTCATTCGTAAGCCAGCAAACGCTTCCTCCTGATGACGCTTCCCATGGGTATGAACGCGGTATTCAGGTAGATTCCACATGGGATGAATCCATCACTTACGCCGCTCTTGAGGCTGCCAAATTTGCGGGGATTAGGATGTTGCGACTCGCTCGAACCAATGAAAAAGACGAAAAGAAAAGAGAGAAAATCATTACCTTCGCCAAAGAATTTGTTCGTTACGCATTTCGTGAAAGATTGTCTGCAGACGAAGTTGATCACTATATAAACTCCAAATTTGGTGAAGATGTACCCTTACATATTTCCATCGAAAAAATCGTCCTCCTGACCCTGAAGTCACCACGCTTCCTCTATCCCGAATGGCAAAGTCTTGCCAAAAAGAATAAAGATTCATTTGTGGTGGCCTCAAGAATGGCCCTTTATTTCTGGGATTCAATCCCCGACAAACGAATACACAGCCTGATTGACCGTGATCAGTTGCTCAAGGAATGGCAAGTGGAGGGTCAGGCCAAAGTGATGCTTAAAGACGCACGGACAAAAGCTAAGTTCAACGACTTTATGATGCACTGGCTGGATATGAAAAATAAAGAGTTACCCTCGATCAGCCTCAAAAAATATCCTGAGTTTAATGCGGCTTTGGCTCTAGACTTACGAAGATCCCTGTTGAGCTGGATTGAAAAGTCGATCTGGGAAAAAACTGTTTCCTGGCAGGAATTTCTCCGCATGGACCAAATTCAGGTGAATGAAAGAATCGCGAAATTTTACGAAGCACCCTATCCGGCTGAGAATAATTCAAGCGGTTTTGTGGAGCTGAATGCCTCGGTCACTGGACACAGGGGTTTATTCACCCATCCATACATTCTTGCCAGTCATTCCTACGCGGAGGAAAGTTCGCCGATACACCGGGGTGTTTTTACCGCTCGAAAAATACTGGGCCGGGCCCTTCGTCCTCCCACCGAAGCCGTTTCTTTTAGAAACGCTGATTTTAATCCCAACTGGACGATGCGACAAAAGGTAACTGAACTGACCAAGGCTGCAAATTGTATGAGTTGTCACGACCAAATCAATTCCTCAGGATTCGTTTTGGAAAACTTCGATGCAACCGGCAAAATCAGAACCCAGATTCAAGGCAAACCCATTGATTTGAAAGTAGAATACCTCGATAGCAAAGGAGAGAAACGGGAATTCCAAGATGCAAATGATCTCCTCCAACATGCCCTTACTTCTCCGCAACCTGCAAAATCTTTTATCAATGAACTTTTCATGCATCTTGCCAAACAAGCAGCCCCGAGCTACGATAAAATTGAAATAAATCAACTTGCGAAAATGCTAAACGAAGGCGAATTGAGTATACAAGAGCTCTACCTGAAACTTTGTTTTCAGGGAGCTTCAGATGGTTTTGCTTACGCCAAATAATCGATTCTACAATGAAACTAAATCCGATACACCGCCGCACAGCTCTAAAACAACTTGGGCTCTCAAGCCTTTCCTTACCGGTTTTATCTCAATCATCCAGTCTCTTTGCAAAAGACGCAAAGAACGCTGCCCCGAAACAAAGGCTCATTGTCATGTTCAGCCCGAACGGGACAATCCCGGATCAATTTTGGCCTGAAAAGATCGGGGAGGACTTTGAACATAAAACCATTCTTAAACCACTCGAGCCATTTCACGATAAAATGCTCGTTTTGAAGAATCTTCACAACAAGGTTAGGGGCGATGGTGACAATCACATGCGTGGCATGAGTTGTTTACTCACAGGTATCGAACTTTTTCCCGGAAATGTAATGGGCGGCGGCAATACTCCATCCGGCTGGCCCAAAGGAATTTCCATCGATCGTGAAATAAGCAAACACTTACAATCTCAGGAAGAAACCCGTACCCGATTTGGAGCTCTGCATTTTGGAGTAGGCGTTCAGGACACAGCTGATCCCTGGACTCGTATGTCCTACGATGGCCCCAACCAACCTGTTACTCCGCTAGCCGACCCTTACGATGCCTATCGTAAACTGTACGGGAATGTTCGTGAAAAAAAGCAGGTCCGCAGCGTCCTCGAGGATTTGCGGGGAGATTTGAACAAAATCGCCAACCAGCTACCGGAATCTGACCGTAAACTTTTGATCGAGCATACCCAACTGGTCAACCGAATGGATCAAGAGTATGCAAACGGATCATCCCTATCGAACCTAACGGCCAAACCTCCCGAATTACCTGAAGGATTACGTAACCAGAATGACAACCTCCCTCAACTCGGCCGACTACAAATAGACATGCTGGTCAATTCCTTTGTAAATGATTTCGCAAGGGTAGCCACGCTCCAATACACCAAATCTGTCGGGCAGGCCAAGATGAACTGGTTGGACATTGATGATGCCCATCACACCCTTTCCCACGAACCGGATAAAAATAAAGATGCTTATGACAAACTCGTACGTATCAATACTTGGTTTGCCGAGGAACTCGCATACCTCCTGAAAAAACTGGAGACCACTCCGGAGCCTGGACAGAAAGGATCCATGCTTGATCATACTCTTGTCATCTGGACCAACGAACTCGGGAAGGGTAACAGCCATACCCTTAACAATATTCCATTTGTTCTCGCAGGCAATGGTTTCGGTTTCCGAATGGGAAGGTCCATGGATTGTGAAAATAATGCTCATAATCGTTTTCTGATCAGTCTTGCCCATGCGGTTGGACATCCATTGGAAACCTTCGGTAATCCTGCACTTTCCAAGGGTGGTCCCCTGGACCTGTCCTAGTCCCCATGAAAATTTGGGGTATCTTTATCCTTGCCGTTACGGCATTTACATCTGCTGGAATATCACGACCCACACCAAATTGGGTATCCCTGTTTGATGGTAAATCGACTGCAAATTGGACACCCAGAGCAAAAGTCGAATTATTCGAAGCTAAAGGTGGAGAATTGCATCTATTTTCCAAACGTAATGTTTGGGTGATCAGTAAGCAGAAAATGAAAAATTTTGAAGTCGAGTGTGAGGTAATCATCCCACAGGATTACCCAGGCTTTAATTCTGGGCTTGGCTTCCGCTTGTCTGGCGGTGATGGGAAACCCAAAGGATATCAGTGTGAAATTGACCGTGCAAAACCTGCTGGCATTTATGGGATCGGTATGGGCGGGTGGCTATATCCAGACAAGAGCACGCAGACGGAATACCAGGCACGCACTCAAGGGTTATTTTCTGCGGACCAATGGAATCATTTTCGGGTTATTTGTGATGGCCAAAAAGTACAAACTTATCTCAATGGCAAGCTCGTGGCAGATACAAGTGACCTCCAGGACATCTCCGGACATTTCGGCATTCAGCATCACGGCAAAGGAGGAACTGTGCGTTTTCGAAATCTTCGGGCACGGGATTATAGTCACCAGGCTGCAAAGCCTTGACCAGAATGGACTCAGCCCACATCTTCAGTTTCTATGAACCGATTCATTAGTGTAGTCATCTCCGTTTTTCTAAGCCTCTTTTATGGTTGTTCCGATTCGGCTGAAAAAGATCTTCTGGAGAATTTTTATCCCCTTGATTTTTGCATTGTCACCGGAAGCGACTTGGGAGAAATGGGAGAGCCCGTGAGTTACGAACACAACGGAACCCTGATCAAATTTTGTTGCAAACCCTGCATTCCCAAATTTCAAAAAAATCCCGCTAAATATCTCGTCATTTTGCGTGAAGAACTGGAAGCGGAAAAAACGGATACAAATCAGACAGGCTAAGTAGTTACAAATCCCGCAAGCTCTGCCACCAATTCTTTTTGGGAGGGTTGCGGATACTCTTTTGTAAATCTTCCGATAAACCACTTTGAGGTAACCAGGCCTCCACGGACTCTTTATCCTGCCGGTACCACTCCTGCCCCACCGAACGAATTGTTTTTTGCTGGAGTTTTTCCTCTGAAATTGACACCGCCCACTCCATTGCAGATCCGGCATCATCACGGGAGACCGTGGATGCATAACTAGCCAAGGCCGAATCCAAACGAGGTCCAGCGGGTTGTTCATTCAGCCAGGTTCCAGCAGCTAAAGAATCTTTCTTTGCCCAGTTGCCAATTATATTTTTTACTCCAAGTTCCTGATTTTTCCCTTCCGGAAGTTCAGAAAAGAAATCAATCGCAGACTCCGGGTCCGTTTCGCTCCAGCGAAGGCCTAAATTCTCAAAAGCCTTAGTCGCATATTTCTTATCCGAATGCTCCC
>JBMYOA010000110.1:0-6359 GCA_049598825.1 Opitutales bacterium
AAAGTGCCAACTATGGACTCGGTCTATGAACTCATCGATCTTCTTTCCCTCCTGCGGTTCAATGAAATCCAGCTCTACATCGAACACACCTTTGCCTTTCAGAACCATCAAACAGTTTGGGAAGAATTCTCCCCTTTCACCGGAGAGGAAATCAGACAAATTGACAACTACTGCAAACAACGCTTCATCGAACTGGTTCCGAATCTCAATTCATTTGGACACTTTGAACGATGGCTCCGCCATGAACCCTATAAGAAACTAGCTGAATGCCCGGAAGGTTTTCACCGCGATGAGCCCTTTATGGTCCGAGACCATGGGTCCGTCTTAAAACCAAATCAGGAAAGTCTCGAGTTCATAGACTCTCTTTACGAGGAATATCTTCCCAACTTCTCCTCTTCCAAGTTTAATGTCGGGCTGGACGAACCCTGGGAACTGGGTCAGGGATGGAGCCAACCAATGGTGAAATCAAAGGGAAAACATACCGTTTACCTCGACCATTTGAAAGGAATTCTCGGCCTGGTCGAAAAACGCGGAAAATCAATGGAGTTCTGGGCGGACGTCCTTCTTGAAAAACCGGAAAATGCTCAAAACCTCCCCTCCTCCGCGTCTCCGGTCATTTGGGGATATGAAGCGGATCATCCCTTTGAGGAACAGGCCAAAACTTTGGCATCCTGCGGATTAAAATACTCCCTGGCACCCGGAACGGCCACCTGGCGAAGCTTTTCCGGTCGCTGGGATACCGTCCGTCAAAATCTTTCCGCCGCCTGTGACATCGCAGCAAAATACCAAGCTGAGGGTGTCGTATTAACCACCTGGGGCGATTGCGGAAACCACCAACCCTGGGCCACCCTCTACCCGCCCCTTTTCCTGGGTGCCCAACTCGCATGGAACGGTCAGAATATGAGTGATGAGCGAATCGGTTCAGCAGTGGACCATTATGTTTTCAATAGTCCCTCCTGTGGCTTGGGCAAAGAGTTGATCAACTTAGCCAAACTCGACCAGATTACCGGCTTCAACCTTCCCAACAACAGCTTACCCTGGTTTGCTCTTTTCTCCGCTCAACCTGAAAAATTACCCGAGCATCTCACAGAGCAAACCACTATCGGGCAAATGAAACAAGGATTGGACTGGCTCGATGAATTGGATCGCAAACATTTGTCCTTCGAAAAGGACACCTGTGGGAATCACGCTGAAAAAGAACGGAGGCTGGGTATCCAACTATCAAGGATTGGCATTCAGCACGCGATTTCCTTACTCCAGCCCAGCACCCAATTTCCAAGAACTGATAAAATGGACCAAGAACTGGTTCAAGAATTCCAGAATATCTGGTTACTTCGTGCCCGAAGGGGCGGTCTTCATGAAGCCGTCGATCTCCTGGAAAAAGCTCTGCAAAAAACCAACCGAGCCTAGACCGGCATTTCCTCCGCAACCGGAATTTCGGCGGCTATGGCATCGGCCCGGATTCGCCCCTCTTCCGTACAGGAAATCCATTCTCCGGACTCTTTTATCAGGCCTTCCTCCCCTAGGGCTTCGAAAAACTGGGTCAGCTGGTTTTGGTATTCTTTTGAAAGTCCAAAACGGTTCGCAATTTCCGAGAGGTTAATGCCCTGATTCATCCGTAATCCAAAAAGGATCGCATCCTCCGCCAGCGTATCATCCGAGATTTCCTGAAACTCATCATAATCATTCCGGGAAAATCCATCCCTGACTCCAGTTTCCCATTGTTCCAAATTCGAAGGGTTTTTCCACCGCTTACCCTGATATTGGGAACACGCAGAAGGACCCAGCCCTACCCATTGGTTCATTTTCCAGGTGTTGAGATTATGGACACAGGCGTGCCCCTCTCGGGCAAAGTTCGAGACTTCGTATTGTGCATATCCATTGCCCGGCAAAAACTCCCAGGCTTTTTCATAAAAAGCCGCCTCCTTATCCGGATCAATGGATAGCTCTCCCTTGGCCAATCGATAATACAAGGCAGTATCCTCCTCAAAAGTCAGGCAGTAAGTCGACAGATGCTCAGGTCCAAGTTCCACGGCTCGGGTCATATCCGATTCCCACTGGGTTAAAGTTTGGTGAGGAATACCAAAAATCAAATCAAGATTTACGGACTTAAATCCAGCATTCCGAATGATATCATAAGCCTGATAGACTTTCTCGGGACCATGTTTTCGTCCCAACGCGTCCATCAATCCGACATCAAAAGTTTGCACTCCCAGAGAGACTCGGTTGACTCCGCCTTCATACAAGACAGACAATTTTTCCGAGGTTACCTCATTCGGAGCCAACTCAATGGTCCATTCGACTTTTTCACTCAACCCCGTTGACCTGATTACTTCACATATCCGCTCTAATTCCTTAGGCTGTAAAATCCCCGGCGTCCCTCCCCCGATAAAGACGGTATCAATCGATTTAGTGAGATTTGCCTGCCTGATTTCCTCTTCCAGTCCAATAAAGTAGCTTTCTATTTTCTTTTTGCTTGGTCTCTCCTGATAAAATGCGCAAAAGTCACATGTGGATGAACAGAATGGAACATGGATATACAGCCCGAGTGTGGATTGTGAATGTTTTTGATTTCCTTCCTGCATCATCTTGGGTTATGACCAATTTCAAACAATCGACAAAAAGAAAATGAACCAATCCAAATTCAGACTCACCGTCCTCCTTGCTATTCTCGGTCTCGGATTTTTATCCAGTTGCCGCCAGCCCACCTTTATCAACCTGACTTCCAAGAACATAAGTCAGAATCCATCCGGGATCTACACCCTCCAGACCGAGGTTGATATTCAGGATCGTCGGGTTGATCAAAACTCGGTTGAAGTCTCAGCGGTAGTCGGTGGAGAAACCATTCCGATGGTCAAAGACCCGGTTAATCCGATGTTATGGAGTTGTGATTACAAACTTCCTCAGGGATTTGATGAGGCCACCTATTATTTTCAGGTAAATTATAAAACCAAATTAAACAGCGGAGCCCTCAAACCCGGAGAAATCAAGAGTGACCTACAACTATTCCGTCTCGAAAACCGTTATGTCGGAAACCTTGCCTCCTACCGTGGACCCGTAGGGGTCGAAATTGCGGTTCAGGGACGCGGACTTACCAAATATGATTCAATCACCTTCGGTGGCGAAAAAGCCCAAACCCGTTATCTTTCCGAAAATGAATTACGCTTCACCGTCCCTGCCTTGGCCTCCGGTGTCGACTACCCCGTGCAATTAATTGGCGGTCCCCACGGAGCCCTCGACATTGGTAATTTTCGCATCGACCAGAGTCCTTTGGGTGTTGTGCCATCATCTCTTGAAATCGCATCCGGAGACTCTTCCACTCTTCTATTCAAAATCGATTACGATGCCCCAAGCGGTGGGCTACCCATTGAAGTAAGGACCAATGTCCCGGATTCCGTGGTCATGCCCGAAGCCAATATCGCGGAAGGTGACCGCACCGTAAATATTCCGATTCAGGGAGGAGCACCCGGCGAAGGTAAATTAATTATTTCCGCACCGGGTTATGATTCGATCGAAGTTCCGGTTCGCGTATTCTGATCTCAGACGCTTCTTCCAAAATGGTTGATCCGTCAGGCACGGACAACTTTTCGGTTTCAGTCATCATCCCGACTTTCAACCGGGTCGAGTATTTACCCGATGCCTTGGACTCGGTATATTCCCAAACCCATCCAGTCACCGAGGTCATTGTCGTGGATGACGGATCCACTGATCATACTGTAGAGAAGCTAAGCCCTTCTTATCCCTCAGTTCAATTTCTAAGACAGGAAAACCAGGGAGTCTCTTCCGCCCGCAACCTTGGCATTGCCAAGGCCAGCCACCCATGGATTGCGTTGCTCGATTCGGATGACCGGTGGACGCCTCAAAAATTGGAACGGCAAATCACTCATCTTTCTCAAAACCCTTCACTCCGGGCAGTGCATACGGGAGAGAAATGGATCCGCGATGGAAAAGAAATTAACATCCCGGCATCTCTTGATAAATCAAAGGAAGGACTCTGGGAAAGAAGTCTGGAAAAATGTATTATCTGTCCATCCTCCGTGCTCCTGCACCAATCAGTCTTTGAAAAAACCGGTACCTTTGACCCCAGCCTAGCCATTTGCGAAGACTATGATTTTTGGCTTCGCTTGCTCCTTACCCATCAGGTCGGCCTGATCGAAGAACCCTTGGTTCATAAATACGGGGGACATCCAGATCAGCTTTCGATGTCCACTTGGGGTCTGGATCGGTTCCGCGTCCAATCACTCGAAAAGATTTCCACATTTAAAAACATAACCCCCAGGCATCGGGCTCAAATTTATGAGACGATTATCCGAAAAACGGATCTGCTCATTCAGGGATTCAAAAAGCACGGCAAATACGAGGAAGCTCAACGCTACCAAGTCCAAAAAGATACAGCCATCCATGAGCTCTCCCTTCTAAGCGAAAATATAGTGTCATGAATTTCTTGGTCGCTTTACAACCGGAAGCCCGTCCTTTAATTGAGAAGTTCAAGCTCAAGAAAAGAAACGGTACCCATCCATTTTCAGTTTTTGAAAACGAAACACACCGCCTGGTTATTTCCGGAATCGGCCGAATCCAAGCCGCCGCGGCCACCGGATTTCTACTTGGGCAGCAAGATGGTCGACCAAAGGCAATCATCAACCTGGGTATTGCCGGGCACGGTTCCCTCGATGTGGGTACCGCATTCCTTGCTAACCGGATCTTCCATTCTCAGGAAAAGGGAATTTATTACCCACCCGCAGTCCTCGAAAGCAAAATCTCAAAATCGGGCTTACAGACCGTGGACGCACCGGAAAAAGATTATCCTGAACCCATCGGCTATGACATGGAAGCCCATGCGGTCTGCTCGATTGCGTTTAAGTCGGTCACCCGCGAACTCGTACAAATTATCAAGGTGGTATCCGACAACCCGTCCTCTCCACTCACTGGGTTTGATCCAAAACTGGCCACCGATTTACTGTTTGAAAACCTTTCAATTGTAGATGAAATCAGCGAGCAACTCGAAGCCCTGGAAGGTGAAATCAGTATGGATTCCGATATTCTCGCCAAATTGGCGGAAATGAAAGCCAAGTTCCACATTACCGCTACTCAGACCCACCAGCTTGAAAAACTTCTTCAACAAGCTCATGCGTTGGGCTTGGGCCCTAATGAAGTTCGAAAGTTGTTCGACTCATCCACGGATACCAAAATTCTGCTATCTTCACTGGAAGAAAAACTGGCCCCACTACGGATTTTGAAATGATTGATACTATCTATTTTGAAGAACAAGTGGCGGATCACCCACGAACCCTCGCCCTATTCGAACGGTTCTCGCAGGCTGACCGTATCCCGTGCAATCATTATAAAGAGGTGTTTAACCCCAGTGGGCAAAATTTCCGTCTGCAAAAGAAAAAACCGGCTCTCATCCTCGCCCAAAATTCAGGAAAACGGGTACACCCGGTTCCCCCAACCTACGGGATCGGAGGGAAGCATAATTTCTATTTCTCGCACATGCTCAATTGTCTCTATGATTGCCGATATTGCTTTCTACAGGGCATGTATCCCTCAGCTCACTATCTGTTATTTGTAAATTACGAAGAATTTTTTGAGGACATCGAAAAAATGGCCGGCGAAAATCCCGACGAACCAAGCTGGTTTTTTTCCGGATATGATTGTGACAGCCTGGCCCTCGAAAAACTGACCGGGTTTGCCCGGACAGCCCTACCCTTTTTTGCCAATCATCCCCTGGCCCACCTCGAATTACGTACTAAGAGTGTCGCCACTCAGATCCTTGAAAAAACCACCGCCTTACCCAATGTGGTGACCGCCTTCAGTTTCACGCCACAGGAAATCAGTGATGCCCTGGAAAAAGGAGTCCCCAGTGTTAAAGCCCGTATTCAGGCAATGAGACGACTTGCCGAAAAAGGATGGAAACTGGGCGTTCGACTCGATCCGATAATTGACTGCCTCGACTTTGATCAACGCTATCGATCCCTCATCTCTGATATTTTTTCCGAAGTACCAGAAGAATCGATTCATTCGGTTTCCCTGGGACCATTCCGTTTACCGGATCCATTTTTCAAACGCATGGAAAAATTATACCCGGATGAGCCTCTCTTTGCAGGCAATCTCGATCGAAGAGGCCGTTCGGTCAGTTACCCACAGGAAGTTGAAAACCAACGAATTTCCTCCTGTAAGGACTATCTTTTACAGCATCTATCCCCGGAAAAACTGTTTCTTTGCCAACCAGTTGAAGAATAGCACATTCTCCGATTGCCATTTCTAAATCTTTTTTCTATTTTCGAAACATTGGCCACCTTAGCTCAGCTGGTAGAGCAGTTGATTTGTAATCATCAGGTCGTCGGTTCGATCCCGACAGG
>JBMYOA010000111.1:0-6237 GCA_049598825.1 Opitutales bacterium
GGATGATTTCGCTTATGATGCCGTGGAGGTGGAAAGATCGATGCGGAGGAAATATGAAATCAAGTAAGGTCGCTCCTTGTTGACCTTACTATCGGTTTCGGGTTTAAAGAGATTATATGAGTCAACAGATTGAAGTTAACATTCCCGACCTTTTTCGAAAGGGTTTTGTCCTCTGGATATTGGTCGGGTTATTGGTGGTGGTTGGTTTCATCACCTCTATGTATACCGTACAGGCGGAATCTCAGGGCGTGGTTTTGAGATTTGGTAAGTATTTAAAGACAGTGGAGCCAGGTTTGCGCTTCAAGTTACCTTTCGGGGTGGACAATGTGTATGTGCTTCCGGTTCGCAGACAGCTCAAACAGGAGTATGGATTTGGCACACCAGGTGGTAACAATAATAGTCAATTTGCGGAGAGCCGTACCCGTAGCCGGGAAAAGAGCATGATGACCGGAGATCTCAATGCGGCGGAAGTCGAATGGATCGTCCAGTATCGTATCAATGATCCCAGGCTCTTTCTTTTTAAGGTAATGAATCCGGAGAGCACCTTGCGTCATGTTTCCGAGGCGGTGATGCGCACGGTCGTGGGAGACCGCACCGTGGATGAAGTCATCACCATCGGTCGTCAGGAAATTGAAGAGGAGGCTCGTGAGCGTCTCGAAGCAGCGGTTAAAAAATATGAGCTCGGGATTGGTATTGACCAGATCCAACTGCAAAATGTGAACCCGCCACCGCCCGTCCAGGCATCTTTCAATGAAGTGAATCAGGCCCAGCAGGAGCGTGAACGGATGATCAATGAGGCCAATGGTGAATATAATCAGGAAGTTCCCCGTTCCCGGGGTGTCGCCGACCAGAAGATCCAGGCAGCGGAAGGGTATGCCCTCAAACGGGTAAATGAGGCACTTGGTGATGTGGCACGATTCAACGCCATGTTTGGCGAGTATAAAAAAGCCCCGGAGGTCACCAAAACCCGGCTTTATTGGGAATCGATGAAGGAAGTGGTTCCCAAGATGGGAAAAAAGATAATTTTAGACGAGGATGCCAGCCAGATTCTGCCATTTCTTCAATTGAATCAGGACGGAAATGGAGGTGTTAGATGAAGGCACAATTATCAGCGATACCCATCATTTTAGCTTTTATCGGTTTTTACCTCTGCACCTATGTGGTGGAGGAGACCGACCAGGTGATCATTACTCAATTTGGTAAACCTGTGGGTGAGCCTGTAATCGAGGCGGGTCTGCATTTCAAAATTCCTTTCATCCAGGAGGTCAATCGGATTGAAAAACGATTTCTTCCCTGGGATGGACCTTCCAATGAGATGTCCACCAAGGATAAGACCTACATTATTATCGATACTTTTGCCCGCTGGCGCATCAGTGATCCCATGCAATACTTTCTGCGTCTCCGCGATGAGCGTAGTGCCTTGACCCGTCTCGATGATATTTTGGGAAGTGAGACAAGGAATGCGGTGGCTAAGCATGAATTGACCGAGATTGTCCGCACGACCAAGGACCGGGTGGCTCAGACTGATCAAACCTTGGGCGAGGCCTCCGATCAGGTAAGTACTCTCTATCCCATCAAAGTGGGCCGGGAAAAAGTGGAAGCACAAATCTTCGAGAATGCGGCGGCCAAATTGGCTGATTTTGGGATCGAACTGTTGGATGTACGATTCAAGCGGATCAATTATAACGAAACCGTTCGCCGCCGGATTTACGAGCGGATGGTCAGTGAGCGTCAGCAGATTGCGGCCCGTTTCCGTTCCGAGGGTGCTGGAGAAGCAGCCAAGATTATCGGTAAGAAAGAGCGTGATTTACAGGAGATTGAGTCTGTGTCTTACAAGACGGTTCAGGAAATCTACGGTGAGGCGGATGCCAAGGCATCTGCCATCTATGCAGAAGCGTATGATCAGGGGCCCGAAACCTCCGAATTCTATGGTTTTCTCAAGACTTTGGAAAGCTATCAGCAAGTCCTCAGCAAAGACACTTCTTTGATCTTATCGACCGATTCTCCATTATTTCAGCTTTTCAAATCCTTTACCGCCAAGCCGGTTTTATCTCCGGTAACGAGTAAGGATAAGGCTGACAAGACATCTGCACCGGACGCAGAGTAGTCTGAAGAATTTATCCGGCTGACCGCTTGGCAAACAAGTGGTCAGTCAGGGTAGGTAGCCAGGGCACGACCTGATAGTCAGAAAATTTTTCCGGTATAACCCATCGGCACTCATCGTGTTCCCAGTCCAAGGTGATCTCTTTTGTATTGGTTTCGAGGAGAAACCAGTGAGTTTCAAAAATTACATCATCGGCTTCGGGGTAGAAAGGACCGGCGTAAATGGTTTCCAAAATGGTACTTTCTTGAAGTTGAGTTTCTTCGAAAACTTCCCGGTATGCCGTGTGCTGAGGGTCTTCTCCTTCTTCCAAATATCCGGAAATGCAGGACCAATAGCCTTGAAAGCTACCCACATGTTTCGACCTTTTCAGAATGAGAACTTCCTCCCCGTGCTTGAGGAGGCAACTGATGACCGGACGAATTTTCTTATTTGATGATGCGGGAGGGGATGATGGCGGCAGGCTCATGACTTACTTATACTTTCGTGGGACAGGTAGGGGAAAGCCTAAAGCGAATGGGCCCGATTGCCCGTTCCGGATCGACTGGGCTTCCTTTTTGGGTGCAAAGTAAAAAATCATCAGCAACCAGTTCTTGGCCGACTGATCTGATTTCTTCCATCCGGGCACGCCAGTTCTGTGGCTCAACCTGGCGGGCGATTTCGGACGGGCAGAAAGTTTTCCCGGGACCTCGCTTGCGGGCTAATTCCATAAACTTGGAACGGATGATTTCATTCTTCGTTTGCAAATTGATTTCTTTTGTTCGATCGATGTTGTATACTAAGAGTTTAAATAATTCTAACAAATTTGGATGTGAATACTTTGGCACTTGTAAATCAGTTACCGGACTGGATGAACCATCAAGTCGTTGCAGGAAATAGTTGGGGGCAAATCCTCCTCTTTTTTGTCTGCGTTTTCGTGGTCTGGGTGATTGCCCGGATTATTAAAGCCTGGACCCATAAACTTGCCGGTTCATCGAGAGAAGGTTCCACCCGGAAGGTCTTCCTGAATTCCCTGGGGAAATCTTTGCCTCTGCTCGGAGTATGGGCCGGGATCAAAATCGGAGTTTATTTTATTTATCTTGGGGAGACGGGTGGCTTGGCTGAAACGGTGGTTTTCACCGGTTTGGAAGTATTGCTGGTGGTCGCGGTGGCGTTGCTTGCTTATTATTTGGTCGAAGTACCCAGTTCCTGGCTTACCCGGCAGACTGAGAAAACCGAGAGTAAATTTGATGATATGCTCGTTCCCATCGTGCGAAAGAGTCTACGGGTTACGGTGGTTTTGTTTGCGGTGGTGAGTATTGCCCAGTCGCTAAGTGATAAACCGATAAGTGCCCTGATTGCCGGTCTGGGTCTCGGTGGTTTGGCTTTCGCCTTGGCGGCTCAGGATACCATCAAAAATCTTTTTGGTTCCTTGGTCATTTTTTCAGACAAGCCTTTCGGGTTGGGTGACCGTATTAATTACGATGGGCATGATGGCACAATCGAGGAAGTGGGCTTACGCTCGACCCGACTGCGTCGGTTGGATGGTCATCAGGTAACCATTCCCAATGGGGAATTGGCCAATAAATCGATTCACAATATTGCCAAACGGCCCTTCATTCGACGAATTTTTACGATTGGGGTGACCTATGATACTTCTCCTGAAAAAGTAAAGGAAGCGAAGACAATCCTGGAAGACATTCTCAAGGATCATGAGGGATTGGATCCGAAAGGTGAACTGCTCCCGCGGGTTTACTTTAGTGATTTTTCTGCCTCATCGCTCGATTTTAAATGTATGTACTGGTATCATCCACCCGCATACTGGGATTACATGGACTTCAGCGAACGGGTAAATATGGAAATTCTGCAACGGTTTAATGAAGCGGGGATTGAATTTGCCTTTCCGACGCAGACAATTCACTTGGCGAAGGAAGAAAGTTCCTCAAACTCTTAACTTACATGATTTGGTATATCGTCAAACTACTGGTCTCTGCGGGTATTATTGTCCTGATTTCGGAGCTCTCGAAAAAACTTCCATTGCTTGCCAGCCTGATTGCCTCGTTGCCTCTGGTCTCCGTGCTGGGCATGGTCTGGATGTATGGAGAAAAAGTGGAAACCGAAAAAATTGCCGCCCATGCAGAGGGAACTTTTTGGTATGTGCTTCCATCCCTGCCGATGTTTTTAGTGATGCCCTGGATGATGAAGAAAGGAATCTCATTTCCCGCATCTTTAGCAGCCGGGGTTGCCCTAACTGGGGTGCTTTATTTGCTAATGACCAAAGCGTTGGCCAAGTTTGGGATGAATCTTTAAGCGGTTTCGGTTCCTTCTCCCGGGAACCATTCATCAGCAGGATCAAAAGTGGGGATGGGAACATTGATTAATTTCAGTTTTCCCACGGCCCGGTGGATGCACCCGGGTTTAATCATTACCGTGATTCCTGGTTTTAGCTCAAGTCTCTCATCATCAAGCTCAAGGGTTCCTCTTCCTTCCAGTACATGGTAGATTTCGGTCATCTTCTTATGATAATGGGGGCGGCTGTTTTCAGAAATATCGACAATATGAAAGGATGCGGTGTCATTACCCGGTTCGATAAAAGCCCTCCGAGCCTGACCACAAGGGCAGGGCATAGGCGTTATATTTTTCAAGTCTGCCACTAAATACTTCTTCTTGCCGTTATCATTCATGGAAATAACTTATGAATAATGAATTTATGCGATCAAACCAATAAATCCTCCTCGAATATGGAAGTATGAAATATCCGAGCCTTGGGATTATTGGTGCATTATTCGTAACCATGGCAATTGGTTTGGGTGCATACGGGGCACACGGCCTTGATGATGCATTCTCCCAAACTCCAAGAATGAAAGGGGCATGGGGAAATGCGGTCGATTATCAGATGTTTCATGGCTTGGCCCTGTTTGTTTTGGGAATCGTCAGGATTGATCAGAACAAAGCAAAATTATGGATCGTTTCCGGGATTCTTATGTCCCTGGGAGTCATTCTTTTTTGCTTCAGTATTTATGCGTGGGTATTTGGGGGACCGGAGGGATTGATTAAGATAACCCCTCTTGGCGGATTTTCATTTATCTTCGCTTGGGTCTTGCTTGCGATTCACCAATTCCTCACTCTTAGGAGCAGTAACTTAACCAACAATTCATGAAATAATGAATAAAGCTTTTATTGCACTTTTGTGGATAGCCTCGGCCTTGCTGACTTACTGGCTGGGTTTGGAGCAAGGTTCTGGCTCGGCTTATCCCCAAGCTGGAAACCAGGCATCACCTGATGATAATGCGGTGATCGCCAAAAAGAATGCGGGAATGCCACAAGTCACTGTCAAGGCTCCTCCTGTTCTACCTTCCTCAGAAGTTTCAGACCGGGATACCATCATTGCAGCCGATCCAAGTGGGGAAGAGGAAAGGATTTATGAAACACAGACTTCTGATCTGCAGGACCGAATCAAATCTTCCAACCCGGTTGTTCGTTTGCGTGCCTTCTCAGAACTTCTGGAGGATGGATCACCTCAAAGCATCGAACAGGCCAAAGAAATTTATGAGAAATTGCCGGAAGGGCCTCAGCGTTTCAGCGAACTTCGCTTACTCGCTTTTAGTTGGGGGCAGTCTGATCCTGAATCCGCCTTGGAATGGTCCAACAAACTTGATGGGTTTGATAAAAGAATAGGGACCGGCTCTGTCCTTGATTCCTGGGCACGATATGATTCCGAATCGGCAATTGCATGGGCCAAGGAAAATTTCGAAGGCGAGGACAATCCCTATTACTCGGCTATAATCAGTGGTATGTCCGAAAATGATCTTATTGGTGCTTCGGAACTAATGACCACCCTGCCTTATGGGCGTAACCGTGGCCGTGCCGCGTCCATTCTTGTGGAAAGGACCTGGCAGATGGGTGAGGATGTTGCGATTCATTTTGCGGATAACCTTCCGGAGGGTTCGATTCAGAATTTTGCATTTGGGGAGATCGCCAAAAAGATTGCCAAGGATGATTTGGGCCGGGCCGTCCAGTGGGTTGAGAAGATGGATGAATCAGAGGTAAAAGTAAGAGTGAGCGAAGATGTGGCCGAGCGATGGGCCAAGGATAGCCCTGCGGAGGCGGCGGAATGGGTATCCAAAATGCCGGAAGGTGAGGCAAGGTCTGAGAGT
>JBMYOA010000112.1:0-6073 GCA_049598825.1 Opitutales bacterium
TCCCGTTCCTATCACAAAGAACTCGGGCAGATCATGTGGGAATATGCAGGTATGGCACGGAATGAAAAAGGCTTAAATAAAGCAATCGGCCAGATACAAGATCTTCGCGATGATTTTAATAAAAATCTTTTGGTTCCTGGTTCCGGCGATAATTTAAATGCTGAACTTGAACGGGCCGGACGTGTACGCGACTTTTTGGATTTTGGAGAGTTGCTTTGTCGTGATGCTCTCGAGCGTAACGAGTCCTGTGGGGGACATTTTCGCGAAGAACATCAAACCGAAGACGGCGAAGCAGTTCGGGACGATGAAAACTTTGCACATGCCGCCGTATGGGAATTTGATGGTGATGGTAAGACTCCGAACCGTCACCAAGAAAAGTTAACATACGATAATGTGAAATTGGCTGTTCGTAGCTACAAATAATTTAAATATGAAATTGTTTCTCAAAGTTTGGAGGCAAGACGACCGAAATGATGAAGGTCGTTTTGAAACTCACACCCTTGACAATGTTTCGGAGGATTCGTCCTTTCTTGAAATGATGGATCAATTGAATGAGCAACTCTTAGAGGAAGGAACTGAACCTGTTGTTTTTGATCATGACTGCCGGGAAGGTATTTGTGGTATGTGCTCCCTTACCATCAATGGGCTTCCACATGGTACTGAAAACTCCACTACCACTTGTCAGCTCCACATGCGTAAGTTTGAAGATGGCGACACAATTACCATCGAACCGTTTCGGGCAAAGGCGTTCCCTGTGGTCAAGGATTTAGTGGTTGATCGCTCTGCCTTTGATAGCATTACCCAAGCCGGAGGTTTTATCACTGTCCGCACTGGCAGTGCACCTGATGGTAACGCATTACCTGTACCGAAAGACGATTCCGACAAGGCAATGGATGCGGCTGCGTGTATCGGATGCGGTGCATGTGTGGCATCCTGTAAAAATGCATCTGCCATGCTTTTCACATCTGCAAAAGCCGGACACCTGAACATGCTTCCGCAAGGTCAGGCGGAAAAAGATAAGCGAGTACTTGCCATGGTTTCTGCCATGGATGAGGCCGGGTTTGGCAACTGCAGAAATTATGGAGAATGTTCGGCTGCTTGTCCCAAGGATATATCCCTTGACTACATTGCAAAACTTAATCGGGACCACGCGAAAGCGAAACTAAAGTCTATTTTTGCTTAACCTAGCTGATTGGGCTTTCAGCTGAAATTTGGTTGCGGCAACGCTGAACCTTTGGATGATGTAGCATCATGCCAGATGTAACAAAGCATGCCACATGGGGAGGGAGGTTTTCAGCCCAACCCGACGCCCTGATGCAAGTATTCAGTGAATCCGTCTCTTTTGATAAAAGACTCGCTTCGTATGATTTACAGGGAAGTCTCGGACATGCGGCTATGCTCGCCCATGTAGGTCTTATCTCCGCAGAGGAGTTAAAGGAGATTGAGAGGGGAATTCATGAGTTACAGGATGAGATTCTCAAGGATGATTTTCCTTGGAAACTCGAGATGGAAGATGTTCATATGAATTTAGAGCAGGCGTTGCGCGGAAAAACCAAGGCAGCGGACAAACTGCATACTGGGAGAAGTCGAAACGACCAGGTTGCAACAGATATGCGTCTTTTTTTCAAGGATGCTTGTTCTAATTTGCAAGTAAGTCTTGAAGGTGCAATGCAAGCACTGCTAATTATTGCTGAGAAATACGCATCCCTTCCGATTCCTGGCTACACTCACTTACAAAGAGCACAGCCAGTTACGGTCGGACATCATATTCTTGCCTATATCGAATCATTGGGTCGAGATCATGAAAGGTTTTCAGTCGTTGCTAAACATGCGAACGCCTGTCCGTTAGGTTCGGGTGCTATCGCCGGAAGTACTCTTCCCTTGGATCGCGAATTTACTGCTAAGATCCTGGGTTTTGTGGATGATGATGGAAATGCTTGCCTGACTGCCAACGGTATGGATGCGGTCGCAGACCGTGATTTATTTTTGGAATTCGCAAGTGCCTGCTCCATAACTGCGGTTCATCTGTCCAGGCTAGCGGAGGACTTTATTCTCTGGAATTCCACGGAATTTGGGTTTGTTACTCTGCCAGATTCTTTTACTACGGGATCTTCGCTGATGCCTCAGAAAAAAAATCCTGATTGTTATGAATTAATCCGTGGGAAAACCGGTAGGATTGTCGGGAATCTGACAAACCTGCTAGTTGCAGTCAAAGGACTCCCTTTGACTTACAATCGTGATCTACAGGAAGATAAACCCCCTGTATTTGATAGTTACGACCAATTATCAATGTGCCTGGCTGTGGTCAAAGGATGCATGGAAGATACCGTTTTTAATGAAAAAAAGTGCGAGCTAGCGGCCTCAGATCCTTTACTGCTTGCCACGGATTTAGCGGATTTTCTTGTCAGTAAAGGCCTTCCTTTCAGGCAGGCCCATCATGTGGTTGGAGAATTGGTGGGGCTAGCAGAATCCAAGGGAGTTAGTTTAACTGAAATTACTGATGAGGCAGCCAGACAAATCTCTGAATTTCTCACAAATGATTGGCGAGAAGTTTTCGATCTAAAGCGGGCATTCTCGATGCGTGAGAAACCCGGGATGCCTGGACCCGGTCAAATTGCTTCACGAATTGAACATTGGAAGTCCGTTTTATCTGACTAACTGGTATCAGGAATAGTGGGTTGGTTACCATATTTCTTCTGCCTTTTGTTTACGGTTATTGTTTTTCGTGGATACGGTAGAGTTTGGACTACGGTAGAAGGCAAAACTCAGGATGGAGAACTTTTCGAAGTCGCCGGAGACGAAGTCGGAATAAGAATCAAGGGACGAGAGTACCGTTTTCTTATCAATCGTTTTATTCCATCAGACCGTAGATACATTAGCGAATGGTCAAAAGTAGTCAGATGTCATCGATGTTCAAAGCAACTGGGCAGTTCTCCTTTCAAGGAAGCCGGCTCTTACAAATTTCACGAATCTTGTTTTAAATGTTTGGTCTGTAATCAAGAATTTAAAGGAGGCGAAAAATTAAAAAGGGATGAGTGGGGCGGAATGGTTCACGCCGAACATTTCCATAAGGCGAAGATGTGTGACACCTGCTCCAGAATTCTTTCCACAACCAATCTGACAAATAAGCAGATTTTAAAGGATGGTCGCATGACCTGTTTATCTTGCTCTTCGGATGGTGTTTTTGAGGTTAAGCGTATGGAAGAAGTGCGTAAGAGGGTTTGGCCAACCTTGTCTACTTTAGGAATACCCGCACCAGTGGGGGATGTTATTATCCGGGTTGTCGGAAAAGATGTTATTCAAAAGCATGCAAAAAAAATAAATGCACGAGGCAACCTTCGTGGTCTAACCCTTACCACCTATAAAATCATTAGCGACGGAAAATTTAGCCGTACCACCTTTGATCATGAAATTTTCATACTTTATGGTATGCCCCATATTGAGTGTGCATCTGTATTAGCTCATGAATATGCCCACATCTGGCTCAACGAGCAATTCATTGATGACATTCCGCCCGTCATAGAAGGTTTTTGTAATTTAGTATCGGAAGCAACCTTGGTTAAAGAGAAAGGAAAACTTGCCTCAATCATTCGTGAGAACATGAAGCAAAGTGATAATCCTGTCTATGGAGCAGGGTACCGTAGGATGAAACAACGCCTTTCAGTTTTGGGTTGGCCGACCCTACTTGCAGAGATGAAACAAAAATCAAAACCACCAAACCTTCGTTAATTATGAAAATAGATTCTCATCACCACTTTTGGAAATATGACCCCCAGACTTATTCATGGATGAATCATAAAATGGATATTCTGAAGGTTGATTACCAGCCTCCAGATTTGAGGAGTGAGATTTCTGCTGTTGGGATAGATGGTGTTGTCTCCGTGCAGGCGGATCAATCTTTACGCGAAACAGATGACTTGCTTGATCATGCTAAGGCGAATGATTTTATTTTGGGAGTTGTGGGGTGGCTTCCTTTAGCAGATGCGAATGTTGGAGATTTAATGGATAAATACTCTGACAATAATTTACTTAAGGGGATTCGCCATGTCGTTCAGGATGAACCAGATGATGATTTTATTCTTGGAGAACATTTTAACCGGGGAGTCAGTTTGATCAAAGAGCATGGCTGGGTGTATGACATTTTAATTTATGAAAGACAACTCGCTCCATCTATTGAGTTTGTTGACCGGCATCCGAATCAAGTTTTCGTATTGGATCATATCGCCAAGCCGAGGATTGGAGATTCTCTAATCGAGCCATGGAAATCGCAAATGTATGAATTAGCCAAGCGAGAAAATGTTTCCTGTAAACTTTCCGGAATTGCCACAGAGGCAGACTGGGGAAGTTGGAAAAAGGACGATTTATTTCCCTACATGGAGATTGCTCTCGACGCTTTTGGTCCGCAAAGAATGATGTTCGGTTCGGATTGGCCGGTTGCAAGATTGGCTATTGAATATGGTCCATGGGTTGAAATTTGTCGTGAGTTCATTTCCAAGCTTAGTGAAAATGAACAAAGCTTGATCGAAGGGGAGGTGGCTACCCAAGTTTACGGATTGAACGAGTAAACCTTACGATTGTAGATCACTAACGCTGATAAATTGGCAGGTAATGATATTTTACGGCAAGAGCCAACATGGCCATAGATGAGCAGTACACTTCCCCAGTACCTGATTCTGAGCCTCCTCCTTGCCAGGCTCCGTTATCTTTTTGCATAGGAAGAAGAATTTCCTCCACCAGTTTGCGGGCTTTCTCCGCGTGTTCATCGCCACGCTGATACATGGCTTGGGCATAGTAATAAGTACCGTAAAAGAAAAACTTCCGGTTGGTCTTTGGAGCATTATCGAGAAGCCAATCAGCGGCCCCTAGAACAAAAGGTGACTCGTATTGTCCACAGACTTGCATGGCCAGCAAGCCAGCTGCAGTCGTTGTATATTCTGGATGTCCCCCGGGTTGGTATGCAAACCCTGACTTTTTATCAATGGGAGCACCTTGTTCATCGAGCTTGGACTTGTAAGATCTTTTTAAGTATTCGATCGCATCGGTAATGGCTGCTCCAGGAACGACAAGGCCTGAGTTTTTGGCTGAACGCAAAGCCATCAGTTGCCAAATAGTCACTGACAAATCTGCATCTCTTGCATCAGGACTGTATCGCCACCCTCCTTGTTGTGACGGATTCTTACGAACTTTTTGTGATCGGAGAATCATATCAATCGCCTTTTGGCATTTCTCCCGAATGGATCTATCAGTCTTTTCGTCCATTCCCATCCCCAACAATTCAGCTAAGGTTAGGGTGACAATACCATGGCCATACATTCGGCCTCCGTGTTTGCCAAAATAGCCAACTTCATCTTGATTTTTTTCAAGAAGTATAAATTCAAGTGCTTTGGCCATAGCTTTGCCATTTTCATTGGGATGAATCGGTAGGTGACCAACCGCTGCAAGCGACATGACTGATAAGGCTGTGATTGCAGTAGGGTTCCCTCTATCATAGATCGCCCCATCTTTCTTTTGATTACTCAAAAGAAACTGGATACCTGATTCAATGGCTTTATCCACTTCATCCGGCTTGAATGGATTCTTCCACTCAGTTGATTCGAACTGGTCGACCGGTTGCGATTTGCCTGTGTGAAATGTTAAGCTGAATAGAAGAATCGTGAGGATCTTTGTTCTGCTTTTCAGATGGAATTTAAACAGATCCCTCATTTTTTGGTAGTCCTCGCTTTGTTCGACATTGCCTGAAAATACGCTTGAACTTGATTGCGGTAATTTTCAGAAACTTTTTCCCTTTCCGCCTCCATTAGATCTTTCGCGAGTTTGGCTGGCAATTTACCCCATTCATCTTCATTCATAACTTGTTCAAATTTTGGTAAGTCACCAACTTCAGCTACCGGGCTTACCTGATATTCACCATCAGAAGAATTTAGTTGGTTACCCCGGGCATCAGCCATCATAAATTGAGTACGTTGTTGTGCCATGCTTTGTGCGTGAGCTTCCGAGGCCAATTGCAAAGATTGAAGTGCTTGAGCGATTGCTTGGTTTGCGGAAGGGGTTGATGCCATTGAACCTGCACCGG
>JBMYOA010000113.1:0-6029 GCA_049598825.1 Opitutales bacterium
CTGCCCTTAAAATGGAACCCAATATTCGTTTCATTGACATGCCAGAAACCCTCCAGGATAAGTATCAGTATTTCACGGAAGCCAAAGTTCAAAAACTAGAATCAAGTGGATTCCTTGTAAGGTTGTTTGACTTGGAAGATGCCGTAAAGGATTATGTCACTAACTACTTGGTTCCAGACCGAAGACTCGGGCAGTTCTGAAAACATAATTTAATTCAAACTGAATGCTTTCTGCGAATAAGGAATTTTTCCTTTTCGTTGTCCACCACTCAAAATATCCGGCATATCTGGGTAAGAAACGAGAAAATTATTTTCGTCTATAAAATTAAAAAGGTAATGAGTGGCCTTACTGGGGATAGTACCCGTCACCTTGCTATCCTGCACCTGAGCCGGAACGATATACCATTCTTCCGATTTTTGCCCTCCATTTAAAGTGTACACAATCTGCCCCCGGACAACCCGGGCCCCTTGTGTCTTAAAACTGGCCCAAACTTGGTTTCCCTTTCTGCCCTCACTTACGGGAATACATACCTTCTCTTTATGCGGGAGAGTGTTCTTACAATGAGGATTAAGAAAGGGATAAGAAGCCTTCATTGCCGATAATTCATCAAACAACTTTTTACGCAAACCCTCGGCTTTGTCGGGAAATTCATCTGCCAGGTTTCTTGATTCCTCAATATCAACCCGTTCCGGACTAACTGGGTAATTCTTATAGAGCTGAAAGAGTTGCAGTGGCTCTCTTCCCGGCATGTAATTATAAATGAGTTTCCATCCATTCTCGCGAATGGTTGATTCTTGGGCAACACCATGAGGAAAATGCCAAACCATCGTATCCCGAACATTCCCGTTCGTATGCTTAACTAAGTTTGCACTTCTTGGATTTTGCTCAAGTAACTTTCTCAAATCACATCCATCAAGGGTAACACCTTGGGGTTTCTCGGTATTGGTCCAAGTAAGAATAGTCGGATAGAAATCGAGCCCATTAACCATGACTTCGCTTACCTGCCCTCCCTTTATTCCAGGACCAGCAATGATCAAGGGCACACGCACACCACCCTCTTCCAAACTAATTTTCCCACGATCCAGAGGAAAATTATCGGTAATAATTTCGCCCGGTACTTTCTCCATTCCTCCATTATCAGAGGTAAAGATAATGTAAGTATTTTCGATCAGCTTATGTCCCGGCCACCGAGGATCATCGGTTTGGGAAAGATGACTGATTAATTGACCGACATAGTGATCAAACATTTCAACCATGGCACAGTAGTATGGGTTTTTCTGTCCATTCAACGACCAACCATTGGGGTCCGTGGGGAAATCCACCCCCAGCTTTTTACAGTATTTTTCAAGAAGTGATTTACTACGCGTATGAATTGGCGTGTGAACGAGCCATGCTGCGTAATATAAAAAAAACGGGTTTATCTTATTTTGTTCGATAAATTCAATTGCATCCAAAGTCATTTGGTCTCTGGGAAAACCTTCTTCGTCCAACTGGTAAGGGTCGTTGGCTGAAATCGTAGCAAATCCAGTCAAGCGGTGAGGTTTCATTGCCCGGCTCTCTCCCAAGTCATGCCGAGAATAATCAAAACCCTGATCTTCCGGTTGAGGGAATGCATTATGGTCTATCGCCATATGCCATTTCCCTGAATGCCCTGTTTTGTACCCATTATACTTTAGGGCCTCTGCAATGGTAACTTCCGAAAGTTTCATTCTCCCACTATACCAAGGGTCCATCAAGGAATGAGCCGTCTTATTGTAAGGAGTCGGTGGGTTTCCACCCACCACATGGGTCTTCTGCAAAACTGCCGGATGGCGACCACTCATGATTGCTATTCGGGTTGGTGCACAAGTGGGTGCCGGTGAGTACCCTTGGCGAAAGAGTACTCCTCTCCGTGCAAGAGCATCAATATGCGGAGTCTCCATCGGAGTAGGCTCGTCGATATCATAACACCCCACATCCTGCCAACCCAGATCATCCGCGAGAATAAGAACAATGTTTGGCCGGGCTGGTCGCTCTTCAGATATGGCTGACAGAGGAAACCATGAAAATGTTGCTAAAAAAAGGAGGTGAAATCGTTTCATAAAAAATAGAAAAACAAATTTTAAGGGGAATGGAATGAATTCATATTCCTTGTCAGGTCTTCTTCCAATCCAATAATATCTTAAAATGAAATTCATTCTTCCTCTTCTCTTCCTTACCTCTGTTTTCGTATATTCAAAAAAACCTAATATCATTCTTATCTTAACGGATGATCAAGGGTATGGAGATGTCGGAGCACATGGACACCCATATCTCAAGACACCAAACATTAATAAGTTACGGGCTGAAGGCGTCAGTTTTGATAACTTTTATGTCAGTCCTTCCTGTTCGCCGACAAGGGCAGCACTGCTTACAGGCATGCATGAATTTCGCAATGGCGTAACCCATACCATCATACCGAGACAGCAACTTCACTCGGACGCGGTGATTCTCCCTGAACTCCTCAAATCAGCTGGATATAAAACTGGTTTCATTGGAAAATGGCATCTGGGTAATAAACCGGGACCGGACCAAAGGGGATTTGATTGGTGCTCAACAAACCAGGCGGGTCCACTTCAACATTTTGACGCCACTTTTATCCGCAACCGTAAACGAATCGAGACTAACGGTTACCGGGAGGATGTTTTTTTTGATGAAGCCATGACTTTTATCAAAGAGGCGGAATCAAATCCATTCTTCTGCTACCTTGCCACCTACTCCCCCCACACTCCGCTCGATGCACCCGAGAGTTTCATCAAGCCTTTCCGGGAAGCAGGACTCAATGACACTCACGCCACCTATTTGGCAATGATTGAAAATATTGATTTCAATCTCGGGCGGTTAATGAAATTCCTCAAGCAAACGGAAAGGGACAAAGATACAATCATTGTGATGATCAACGACAATGGCGTAACCGAAGGATTGGATATTTATAATGCCAATATGCGAGGTCCCAAATGCTCAGCCTGGGAAGGTGGGACCCGAGCATTTTCTTTTTGGAGATGGCCAAACAAATGGAAACCAAAAGTGCTCGATAACCTGACTGCTCACCTTGATGTGCTACCAACCCTTTGTGAACTGGCTGAAGCCGGTATCCCCGAGGAATTAGAAACTAAACTCGAGGGCTTCAGCCTAATTCCCTTGCTTGAATCAAATAAAGAGAAAATTAAATGGAATCCTGAACGTACTCTCTTTCATCATGTAGCACGTTGGCCTAGTGGGTTTGCCGAGAAACATAAATATGCGATGGCCGGAGTTAGGCAGGGAAATTACCTTATGCTAAGAAGTAATCATTGTGGCGATACTGATTGCCTCAAACATATGAGTCAGTGCATGGCACTTCACGCGATCGAAAAAGGCCGCACCGTTCATACATACTCAAATGGAACGGCTCAGTTTCACTGGGGACTAAGTCCGCGAAATAGGTGGGCGTTGTATGATGTAAAAAATGATCCTGGTTGCCGTGATGATCTACATAAGGAGAAGAAAGATTTCGTCAGTCATTTATCACAAAAGTACGAAAAATGGTGGGATTCCACTTATCCTCTGATGATGCAATCAGGTGGAGATTTGGGGAATCCCGATCAGGGCAAGCGGGCATCCCGAAGAGACAAGGATTGGAAGAAAAAGCAGGAGACTCAGGCAAAGTAAATCAATGATTGACCCAGCGAAGATTTCGAAATTCTGGTGCTTTTCCTTTCCAAGAGCCGCCAAGTTTCTTTGGCTCCGCGTCAGAACCCCTACCCGGTCTCAATATTTCAGACTCGCCCAAGCGTAATTCTTTAATCCCATTCCATCCTTGAAGAGCTTGACCTTCAGCATTGATGAATGCTGCACAATCTAATTCGACTTTGGCAAACCGCCCTCCCCTTTCAATAGCGATTTCAGTGGCATAAGAATCAATACTCACGACGAACTGGTTGGGCTGGTCTGTAAAAACCTCGAAACTTAGCTTGGCATTGAGTGGAGCCTTCCACACCGGATGATAAATCTTATGCGTGCTGATCCCCCACTTTTCAGGCTTGTAGGTAAACCATTCCTTTTGCCAATCTCCCTTAAAGTCTTCAATCATCTGCTGAGGTTTCATGGATGCAAGGGTCTGCGATGCTTTCATTTGGGATGGACTGACCGTTTGCATCAAAGTCGAAAGAACGAAACGGTCTGCAGTATACTCCCCATAATAATAACCGGCTCCCGAGACTGGAGTTGGCAACTTGTAAGTCACATTTCCATATACCCATAGGGGGCTGTCAGATGAAAAAACAGGTAATTGAGCAACCCAATGCCCCTTAATTTTACTCGCTTTAGCATGATGCCAAAATCGGTTCTTGGTATTAGTGGAATTATCTTTCTTTCCGTCGACCTGCCCCTGCTGTGTGTAAAAAATATCAACTTCTTCCATTTTGTCTTCATCAATGTCCAATGTGACCTTAGGTATTTTTCCTTTTGCCAAGGTTAACTTTAGCTTTGGCGTCTGAGGAAATGAGAAGCTATTTTTCAAGTGCCGATCAAACCATAATTGAGTCAACACCTCATATTCGGGAGTATCCTGATGATTATGATGGGGAGAACAGGAAATTTGCCATTCTTTCGCAGAAATTTCTGTAATCGCAGTTTCCAAATCATTGATCCGACCATGAAAATCATTGGAAGGACTCAGGAAAACAATCGGACAGGAAATTTTTTTCAAACTTGGAGGATCACTTACAGTAGCTAAATGTAAGGGGTTCGAAGAGTAGCGATCACTGATTCCTCCACAAGATGGAGCCGCCGCCTTCACTCGGGAGTCACTACCCGCGGTCATTACTGTTAACTTCCCTCCCATGGAATGTCCGTAGACACCAAGCTTTTCGCCATCCACTTGGGGTTGGCGTTCAAGGAAAGTCAGACCTCGCCTCGCCGCAAGTGCTACGAGGAACCAGGAATTATTACGGGGAGATTCCACTGCGTCAATTGTCCACTCTGCCACCGGAATAGAAGGAAACGCATCTTTTCCATAACGACTGGGTGCATGGTAAGCATCCAGTGCTCCCCAATCCGTTGTGAGTTTGTATTTGGGGTCTTTTACTTTACCTTCCCAAAAAAGTTTAACCTCATGAGGGGAAACTCGATATTGCGGTGCAGAAATCCGGCCCGCCCAAGCAATCGAAAGAGTGGCATACCCTCTTTTTGCATTGGTCAGGGGTGCTTTGTAATCAGCATATTGCCCTCCACCGTGAATTTGTAACAAACCGGGTAATCCCTTGGCTCCCTTGGGGTATCCATAGACACCTGCCATTATTGATTTCTTTCCCTTAAAACGCCCAATCCTGAATCGTAAAACCTGCAGGACAACTTCGTCCTGTTCCCATTCCTTAAGAATTTCAGTCTCCAGCGGTTCTTCTCTCGGATCAAACCCTCGCCACATCTCCGCATGAGTTTGCGGGATTTTTGTTTCATTCAACAAAGGCAATGTATCACGACTCTCCGCATGCACGAAAGAGAAGAAAGTCCATGACAAACAAACAAATGCTTTCCTTAAATTCATTTGAATGTGAAAACAAAAATGAGGCTAAAGGACAACGAAAGAGATAAAATTTCTTAACCAGGATTGAAATCACAGTTGGCGAATCAATCATTTTCAGGTACGAAAAAACTATGAATGAAGTAACCATCAAAGGGGAAATAAAATTTGTGGACGAAGTCCGCGAATATGGAAATAACGGATTCCGCAAACATCAAGTGGTCGTGGAAACAGGAGATGGCAAATGGGATAACCCAGTTCCGGTAGAATTTACCAAAGATGCCATTGAAAAAAGCCAAAGTTTACAAGTTGGCGATAAAGTGTCCATCGATGCTCGGGTAAATGGAAGAGAATGGACAGGAAAGGACGGGGTAACCAAATGGTTTACTTCAATCAATGGGTACAAAGTGGAAAAAGAAGGCGGACAAAGTAACAGTGTCTCTGACGAGCCTGACAGTTCATCCTTCGATACTTACGACGAGTACGATGATGGAATTGAAGACGATGT
>JBMYOA010000114.1:0-6001 GCA_049598825.1 Opitutales bacterium
CAGGTGGAGTTGGGTTGGAATTTCAGACTTACCGATATTCAGGCTGCACTTGGAATTGAACAGGTAAAAAGGTTAGGTTCCTCGATTCAAAAAAGACATTCCATTGCCCAAAAATACGATAGTGCTTTTGCTGGGTCTGAATTTTGCGGCAAAATCGACTGCCCTCCGCTTCTCATAGGTCATGCGTGGCATCTCTATGTAATTCGCTTTAGGGAGTCAGCACTTCGAGATCAGGCTTATCATTTCCTGAAGGAAAGAGGAATCACAACCCAAGTTCATTACATTCCCCTCTATAGACACCCGTACCATGCTGGCCATCACAAAGAAGAAGATTTTCCGGGAGCGGAAGCATACTTTTCCTCATGTCTGAGCATTCCGATGCATCCTTCCCTTACAACATCAGAGCAGGATGATGTTATCAAAGCATTGGGAGACTTTCTTCGCTAGTATGGATTTTAAGAAATTCGCAAAACCAACTAGCAGCATTTCCTCCCTGGATTACAAATTGCTCAAGGGAATGGAAATCGCTTTTCAGGGACATCAATTGAAGTTTTTAAAGGGAGATGATGTATCAACTCTGTTCTCATGGAGAAACATTGCTTCCAGTTCTCTTCTGCCTGACCATCCCTTGTGTGGCCAGGAAGAGGATCCGTTTCTAACTTCGATCAAGGCAAACCTTCTGCAACCACAACCAGATTCAGTTCACCTGCGTCTTGATAATGCAGAAGGCTTAATTGGCATAGCTGGTTTTACGGAGATAAATTGGCAAAGCCTGCACGCGAAGACCTATTTCTTTTTAGACCCTCAAAAAAGTAGCGACCCAGCTCAATTCGGCAGATTTTGCAGTATCATTCTACATTTATTAATGCGCTGTGCTTTTACCTCAATGGGATTAAGTAAGATATCAATCGAAACTCCAGGTTCAGCAATCATGCTTGTCCATACCATCGAGGCATCCGGTTTCAAAAGAGAAGCCGAATTTAAAGACTATGCCCAAATAAATGGACGAAATGTTAGTATGATTTATGCCACCTGCACCAAAGAGGACTATTTTCGGGTATTCCCCAACCCCTAGTTAATCTCGACAGATTTCTCATTCTTGCTACTTTGCTAAAAATGCCAGCCGTAGTACTAGCCATTGCTAATCAAAAGGGCGGAGTTGGAAAGACCACTACCACCGTCAATCTCGGGTCTGCCCTGAGTCGACAAGGGGTCCCCACCCTCATCATCGACATGGACCCCCAGGGTAATGCCACTAGTTCACTAGGGTTAGAGAAAAAGCCCGGCAAGGGAGTTTATGAACCGCTTTTGAGTGGTGCTGATCTTTCAGGGAGAGTGCTATCAACAGGTCGAAAAAATCTTTGGATTGTGCCCTCAGAACTTGATCTGGCAGCGGCTGAACTGGAACTCAGTTCACAGGAAAATTATCTTACCAAGCTGCGTGCTTCCCTGGATCGGCTTAAGAATGAGTATGGTTTGCAATGTATTTTGGTGGATTGCCCCCCTACCCTTGGACTACTATCCATGAATTCTCTCTGTGCGGCTGACCATCTTCTCGTCACCCTGCAGTCTGAGTATCTCGCACTGGAAGGACTGGGACAGATCGTTGGAGTTATTGATCAACTCAAGAATGCCGGAGCCAACCCGGGTCTGTCTCTTGGAGGAATCGTAATGACGATGTACGATAATCGTACCCGCTTATCTTACGAAGTCTGGCAGGAAGTATCCACCCATTATCCGGACAAGGTATTTCGTACTGCAATTCCAAGAACCATCCGTTTGAGTGAGGCTCCTAGCTTCGGGAAAACCATTTTTGAATACGATCCCAAGAGCGTTGGAGCCCAAGCCTACCTCGCATTTACGAAAGAAGTGGTAAATAGATTTCTAACTCAATCTTAGCTTGGGTCGAAAGTTCATATCCTGATAATTCAACATGGAACCAGATGCAGGTAATGAGCTTTCTGAATTTCAAAAGGCTATCTCCTATGAATTTAAGGATGTGTCCCTGCTCACTCTTGCTCTAACTCATCCTTCCTTTCACGAACACGATAAAACCAAGCCTACCAACCAACGCCTTGAATTCCTCGGTGATTCCGTACTCAGTTTGCTTCTGACTGATGAATTGTATCACAAACTGCCTCATGCGGATGAGGGAGACTTGACGCAATACAGGGCAAGCCTGATCCGGGGTGAAAGCCTGTCACAACTTGCCAAGCATCTGAACCTGCAGAAATACATTTTGCTTAGCCCTTCTGAGAAAAGTAACCAAGGAAACCTAAGGGAATCGACGCTGGAGGACGCAATGGAGGCTTTGATAGGAGCCATATATTTAGATGGCGGAATTATTAAAATAAAAGAACTCGTCCTTCGCTGGATTCATGATTTATGGGGAGGGTTGGCTGAAAACATATCTCATCATAACCCGAAAGGTCAGCTTCAGGAGTGGGTCCAGGAAAACAGACCGGGGGCGAGGATTAAATATAGGATAATCAAGGAAAGCGGGCCCGATCACGCCAAACATTTTGAATCTGAGATCAGCATCGATAACGAAACCTATGGAAAAGGTGCCGGTAAAAGTAAAAAGGACGCAGAAACAAAAGCTGCCCGCGTGGCCATCGATACATTAACTGACTTTACTCCCAAGGAAAAGGGTTCTGCGGAGTGAAGCGAATCTCCCTACCATCATCGGCAAATGCAGTCTTTTACCCCTCCCTTCCAGAGTCGGCCCATGCCTGTCTGGTTGCCAATGAATGGCTAGAGTCCGGCAATCAATGCCTATTACTGATAACCGAATCCATGACCAAAGCAGAGTCATGGGGCGAAGATGTTGCAGGAGTTGCCGAGCAGTTATCACCAGGCCTTGCTGTCCGCTTTCATCTTTTTGATGAAGCCCCGGATAGTACGCACCCAGATGCTTTCGACCGGATATGTGAAAGAACCAGTGTATTATCTCTTCTAGGGCAATTCACCCAATCGGGTAAAAACCGGGAAAAACTGATCATTGCAACCACACCCGAAGCCTTGCGTTCCCCCTGCCCCATATTTGAGTATAATCGTGATTCGGAACTAAAGATTTCGGCAGGAGAGGAAATCGAATTCTCCCGACTTCCAGAGAAGCTGGCTGAAGGACTTGGTTACTCGTCAGAGATTCTCTGCGAAGAACCAGGGCAATTTGCGGTTCGGGGGGGGATTATCGATGTATATCCGGTCAATGCCACCACTCCTTACCGGATTGATTTTTTCGGAGACGAAGTGGAGGAAATTAAAACTTTTGATCCAACCACACAAAGAACGGACGAGCAAATCTCCTCCATTCGAATTTCTTCATCCAAGGAGGAAGGACATAGATTAAAGGAAGGTGCGTTCTTCGAGTATATTCAGGCATCCACCACCTGGGTGTTACAGGAACCGGAATTAATGATCTCCCAGTTCCCGCTTTGCTTTCATGAGTCCGAGAAAGCAGCCCTAAGTAAGGTCACTCTGTCTGAAATTTGGTTAAACCGTAAAATAGAAAAAGATCTATTTCTTGGGCTTAGCGAAATCGATGCAGGGAGTGGAATCTTTGAATCAAGTAAAAGAAAGGAGATTGCAGTGCAGGCTTCGATCAAAGCTGGTGACCTTCAATCCAATGCTCTAGATTTAGGTAAGGTTTTTGAAAACGAAAAAGGTCAGCGGGTAAGCCGGCTTTTTGAGTTACTAAAGATGCAGGATGAACAGGATTGCGAAATTGTAATCGCAGCAGGTGCAGAAACGGAGACTCGTCGGATTCAGGAAATTATCAGTGAGGAATCATCTCTTGCCCGACTCAATCCTACCTATATGCCCCTCGGGCTATCGGAGGGCTTTCTTTGCCTAAGGCCAGATGCAGGTAAAAACTTCAAGGGATTCCTTAAAGATAAGAAAAAAGGCCTCGCTTTAGCCACGAGCCGTGAAATTCTTGGCCGGGAGCGAAGTCGGCGCCCGATGCGCTCTCGAAAAGCTCATGTTCAACGAAAGGAAGTTGATCAGGCACTTGACTTCTCGGAACTTGTGGATGGGGATTACCTCGTACACCATCAGCATGGGATTTGCCGTTTTTGCCAGATGGGGAAGATTGAAGATGCGGATTCAACTGAAGAAGCGATCACTCTCGAGTTTGATGACGGAATTATTTTACACCTCCCCCTACAGGAGTCTCATTTACTCTCCCGCTATGTTGGCCTCAAAAAAGCCAAGCCGAAACTGGCCAAACTTGGTGGCAAAGCATGGGCCAAAACCAAAAGCGAGGCCGAACGGGCAGCCCTCGATCTCGCGGCTGATTTATTGAGACTTCAGGCTACGCGTCAGGCCAATCATGGATTTGCCTACTCACCGGATGATCAATGGCAAAAGGAGTTTGAGGACGCCTTTCCCTTTACGGAAACCCCGGATCAACAAAAGGCCATCGATCAGGTCAAAGTGGATATGGAGGGCAGTGAACCGATGGACCGTCTTGTTTGCGGGGATGTTGGCTTTGGTAAGACAGAGGTGGCCCTGCGTGCCGCCTTTAAGGCCGTGATGGATGGCAAGCAGGTCGCCATGCTTGCCCCCACCACAATTCTTTGCCAACAACACCTAAATCATTTTCGCGACCGGATGTCGGACTTTCCGGTGGCCATAGAAATGATGAGTCGTTTTCGAACGGCATCGCAGCAGAAAAAGATTGCCCGGGCTGCGGCTGCCGGAAGTGTTGATATCTTAATTGGTACCCATCGACTCCTAAGTGAGGATGTTTTATTTAAAGACCTGGGTCTGCTCATTATTGATGAGGAGCAAAGATTTGGGGTGCAGCATAAGGAGGCGATTAAAAAACTCCGCTCGAGCATCGATGTTCTTACCCTCAGTGCCACCCCGATTCCCCGAACACTCTATTTTGCAATGGTTGGTGCCCGCTCCCTGAGTGCGATTGAGACAGCACCGGTCAACCGGCGTCCCATTCGTACCGAAGTCGTACAGCGCTCCGACGATTTACTAAAGCGGGCAATCGGCCTCGAAATTCGCCGCAACGGGCAGGTCTTTTATCTTCATAACCGGGTAAAAACGATTTATTCCGTAGCCAAAAAGCTGGAAGCTCTTTTCCCTAAACTTCGCATTGCCGTGGGACACGGACAAATGAATGAAGATGAGCTCGAACTGGTGATGACAGAATTTGTGGCTGGTGAGTACGATATTCTTGTTTGCACCACTATTATTGAATCAGGTCTCGATATCCCTAACTGCAATACCATTATCATTGAGGGTGCCGATAAATTTGGGCTTTCGCAATTATACCAGCTACGCGGACGAGTAGGCCGCTTCAAGAGGCAAGCTTACGCCTACCTATTGGTCAATCAAAGCTTGGGAATTACAGATACGGCAAGAAAAAGGCTCTCTTCAATCAAACAAATTAATAATTTTGGGGCCGGTTTTCGTATTGCCCTTCGCGACTTGGAACTTCGGGGGGCCGGCAACCTTTTAGGGAGTGAACAGAGTGGGCATGTTGCAGGAGTTGGTTTTGAGATGTACTGCAAGTTACTCAAAGAAAGCGTCTCCAGGCTCAAAGGTGATGAAGTCAGTCTTCGCCCGACAGCCACTGTACGACTGGATTTCCTGGCCAATCAATCAGAGGGTGCGGATACCGATGAACCATCGGGCTCCTACATTCCTGAAACCTACATTCTGGAACCCCGCCTGCGAATTGATGCATATCGCATCATTGCCGCTCTTTCCACGGTTGACTTAGTTGATTCGTATGTCGATGAACTCATCGACCGCTTTGGTCAGCCACCTGATGAGGTGACCGCCCTATTGCAAGAAGCAAGGATTCGCTGCCTTACCGAGGAAGCCAACTTTGACTTGATTGAGACCCGGGGAAATGAACTCTTGCTCCGTCATACCCGAAAAGGAAAGGACGGCGAACGCACTTATCATCGGGTTGCAGGGCGATTACCACGACTGAAGGCAAAAAAAAGCCTTTTAAAGTTGAATGAAATAATACAATTCC
>JBMYOA010000115.1:0-5946 GCA_049598825.1 Opitutales bacterium
GGTCATCTTAAACTCGATATTGTATCCAGAAAAATCGCTGCGATACTGCTCCAATACATTACCCTCGGAGGAAAGCAAAATTTCCCGCAAATCATTCTTGGTTAGCTCCTCACAGGCTACCCGTACCGGCAGTCGACCAATAAATTCCGGCTCGAACCCATAATCAATAAAATCGCGGGTTTCCGCTTTGCCGAGAAAAGTGGAAACCGGTATTTCATTCTGATTCTGCTCGTCGGAGGAGCCAAAGCCAATCCGGTTTAAATTAAGCCTTTTACGGACATTTTCACCAAGCTGATCAAAGGCACCACTCACGATAAAAAGAATATTTTTGGTGGAGATGGTTGGTTTCTTCGGTTTTCCACCTTTCTGCATATCCATAAATGCTTTCATTTGTCCCATCATATCCTGAGGGGATTGAAGGTTTACATCGGTCTCTTCCATCAGTTTGAGAAGATTAATCTGTACCCCCCTTCCTGATACATCCCGTCCACTTTTGGAGGCTTCCGCCGCGATCTTGTCAATCTCATCGACATAGACAATTCCGTATTGGGCCAATTCCGTATCCCCATCCGCTGCCTTGACCAGATCTCTGACTAGATCATCCACATCGTATCCAACATAGCCCGTCTCCGAAAATTTGGTGGCATCTGCTTTTACAAATGGCACTCCAATCAGTTGAGCAACATTCCTCATCAGAAAAGTTTTTCCCACGCCCGTCGGCCCAAGCAGTAGCACATTAGGTTTCACATAAGGAGCTTTGGCCTTCTTTGAATCCTTCATGCACGCACGGACATGGTTGTAATGATCACACACCGCAACAGACAAAACACGCTTGGCCTGCTCCTGCTTAATCACAAAACGATCGAGATAATCCCGAATTTCCTTGGGCTTACGATCAAAGGTACGAATGCTATCTAATTTTTCGTCACGGGTAGGTTCAGGTTCATTTGGAGGGCTCTCCTGAGCCCCCTTCTCTTCCGTTTTTCCAGTGTCTGTATTCCCTGTCATCGATTCCATGAAAGGGGCGAAAGCGACTTGGACATTTTTGTTCTTAAATAGGTCACGCAATTGCTTTTGCATTTCCTCCAATGGATTATCGTCGTCTTTTTTAGGCATATTAAAAAATTATGAGTTTGACAGGTTGTTGCCTGTTGGGAATTTATGAAAGTTCAAACATTACCCTAACCCCCAAGCTTCGTGCTTTCAAACAGTTTCCTATCATGTCGAATAACCTGACCAAAAGAGAAATCGTTCAAAACATTTACGAGAGTGCTGACTATAACCACAAAGATGTCACAGAAATTGTCCAAAAAACTCTCGATAACATCAATAAGGCTCTAACCAACGGCATGAATGTTGAACTCCGTAACTTTGGCGTATTCGAAGTGCAGGTTCGCAAATCACGAGTCGGCCGTAACCCCAACAGGCCGGAGACCGATGTGGTCATTCCCAGAAGAGCTGTTGTCAAATTTAAAGCGGGTAAAGATATGAAAGCCGGATTATCCAAATTGGACTTGGATAATATCTGACTTGGGCAAAGGACCTAGATAGATGTTTGAAACCCTCCCGGGATTTCGGGATTTTCCACCAGAGGCTTGTGCCCAGCGGAACCATTTGTTTCGTGTTTTCCGCAATGTGGCCCGTGCGTTTGACTTTCGTGAATATGATGCACCTGTCCTCGAACCCCTCGATTTATACATCGAAAAATCAGGACCCGAGATCGCATCTCAATTATTTCACTTTCAGGATAAAGGGGAAAGAGAGGTAGCCCTGAGGCCCGAACTCACTCCCACCCTTGCCAGAATGGTCGCTGCAAGAGCCAACAGTCTCCCCAAACCGATTAAATGGTATAACATCGGTGAGCATTTTCGTTACGAGAGACCGCAAAAAGGACGGGGACGATCCTTTTATCAATTCAATGCCGATCTTTTGGGAGAAAATTCCGTCGGTGCGGATGCCGAACTTATCGCCCTGCTCTGCGGGATCATGCAAACCCTGGGATTGGGTGAAAATCATTTTGCGGTACGCTTGAGCGATCGTCAGACATGGTTGTTGTTTCTTGATCATATTGAAATCAAACCGGAAAACCGCCCAGCTATTCTCGATGCGATTGACAAAAGCGAGCGGCGTAAGCCTGAACAAACTCAGGAGGCACTTGAATCAGCCTGTCCTGGCCGCGGGGAGGAAATCCTGACCAAGATCAATGAGATTAAGAAAATCAATAATCTGGACGATCTGCTCTCCAAACTCAGCTCCTTCGGAACTGAAGGTGAGGAAAGGGCAAAGGACTGGCAGGAACTGCTCAATCTCCTAGAAGGTCATCAGGTGGATGCATTCATAAAAATAGATTTATCCATAGTTCGGGGACTCGCTTACTACACCGGTTTTGTGTACGAGGCCTTTGAAGCATCGGGGGAAGGACGAGCCTTGGCCGGAGGAGGAAGATATGATGACCTCATCAAAAAACTTTCCGGCAACATTGATCTGCCTGCCGCAGGTTTTGCCATCGGAGACATGACCCTCAGTGATTGTCTTGAAAAAAATGGATTACTACCGACATATGTAATGGCTCCCGATCTTTTCTTAATCTGTGGACCAGAACAAAGGAAGAGCGGAATTTCCCTGGTGGCCAATACTCGAAAAGCTGGTTTTGCGGTTTCTCACCCCCTCAAAGACAGCGGGTTTGGTAAGCAATTTAAGGATGCCGGGAAATCCGGTGCAAGGTATGCCCTGATTCTCGGAGAGGAAGAGGAAGCCGGAAATAAAGTAAAAATCAAAGACCTTAAATCCTCCGGCGAAATGACCGTCGATCAGGTAAGGTTGATTCAGGAACTCGAAAAACTGGAAGAAGAAGGCGGTATCGATGCCCCTTCCTAACCTAGCAATAAAAGACTACCTATGATACCGGAAATTCCGGACTTCTTTCAATCCAGGTCCCGAAAAAACCCCTACAGTCGTAGGAGGGTGGCAAGACGAAGAATGATTCTTCGAATCCTTGCCGGAGTTTTGCCTCCCGCCTTGGGTGGAATCTACTCAAAACTGGAAGCCAGTTGGCTTGATCTTTCTAAAATCACCCTCCCTTTTCGTGGGATTCAAAAAAAGGAAAAATTAAAGCTCCTTCATCTATCCGATCTGCATTTGTCTAAAACCGTGTCCATTGAAGAGATTCAACTCGCACTAAGGAAGGGTTTTTCTGAATCTCCGGACGCCTGTTTTATCACCGGTGACTTTATTACCGATATTCCAAGTGAGCCGGATTTGGAAGGCTTAGGGAAACTGCTTTCCATGTTTTCGTCGAAGATTCCGACCTATGCCTGCCTGGGAAATCATGATGGGGGCTTATGGGCAGCTAAACACGGAGGACTTAATACATCCGATGATCTTAAGAGAGTGCTCAAGAAATCCGGAGTCCGACTCTTGGTCAATGAACGAATCAGGGTTCGGATCAAAGGCATTCCTCTGCAAATTGCTGGCGTGGGTGACTTATGGTCAAAAGAGTGTCATCCCAGGCTCTGCTTAACCCACCGCTCTCAAACTCCTTCAAGGGAACCTGTCATTCTGATGTGCCATAACCCGGACGCGAAGGAAATTCTGCGTCCTTACTTTTGGAACCTGATGCTTGCCGGGCATACGCATGGAGGCCAGTTTATTGTGCCCTTTACCAAGTTCGCTCCTTTTGCTCCGGTGGTAGATCAGTCGATGATCGAGGGTCTCCACCGCTGGGATAAATGGAGGCATATACATATCACCCGTGGCGTTGGTAACATCTACGGCTTCCGGTTTAATTGCCGCCCGGAAGTCAGTCTGATCGAACTGGTTTCCAAATAGCCCTCTGTTCTTCGATGATCTTCTTACTGGATGATCAAAACCCCACCCTGATCCCTGATCCATCTCAGGCAGATGAAAACGGAATGGTCGCCGTCAGTGAATCTCTCGGGGTATCTCGCCTAGAGGCGGCTTATCAAAAAGGAATTTTTCCCTGGATGCAGATGGAAGAGGAGCCCTATTACTGGTGCTGGTTTTCTCCGGATCCGAGGATGGTGCTCGATCCGTCAAATTTAAGAATTTCCAGGAGTTTGAAAAAAGCCCTGACCGATGGAAATTTCGAAATCCGGATCGATCAAAACTTTAGAAAGACCATGGAGGCATGTGCGAAATCTCCTCGACCCGGACAGGAATCCACCTGGATCGAGCCGGAAATGATTGATGATTATGAAAAGCTCCACCAAATGGGAATCGCTCATTCTATTGAAGCATGGCAGGAGGGTAAACAAGTCGGCGGTCTCTACGGGCTAGCCTTTGGGAAAATGTTTTTTGGAGAATCAATGTTTCATCAGGTCCCGGAAGCGTCCAAGGTATGTCTCGCACATCTTGCAAATCTCTCGCAAAAATATGGGGTAGAAATGATTGACTGTCAGGCACACACGCCCCATCTCGAAAAAATGGGTGCCCGGGAGATTCCGCGAAATCAATTTTGTGCAGATCTATCCCGCTATTTACAGAATAAAGAATCGGTGATCCCGTGGCTGGAATTATCGAAATCTTCTACTCTTGCCGGTTCCTCCGAGAATTGAGATAAGAGAAGATCTTTTATATGAGCGAAACCAATCCCGAACATTCAAACCTAACCAAACTTGGCGAGGGAGGCACCCAACCCAAGCGTGAACTGGAAACTTTCCCCAACCGTAACCCCGAGCGTGACTATGTGGTGGAATTAAACACCAGTGAATTCACCTGCATCTGTCCGAAAACCGGACAGCCTGACTTTGCGGAAATTATGATCCGCTATGTGCCCGATCAAAAGATCGTGGAATCCAAGTCTCTGAAACTTTACCTCTGGACCTTCCGGGACGAGGGTACCTTCCATGAACACTTTGCCAACCGTTTGCTCGACGATCTTGTCACCGCACTTGATCCCCGTTGGTGCCGGGTCGAAGTAAACTTCAATGCCCGCGGTGGCATCGGAATTATTGTGTCCGCGGAACATGGTACACCCCCCTCCATCGCCTACGCATGAGCGAACAAAAAGAAATCGAGGTTGGAAACCTCAAAGTATCCAACGCTCTCCCCTTTACCCTGTTTGGGGGAATGAATGTGCTGGAGTCCCGGGAATTGGCCCTCGAAATTGCGGCAGCCTACAAAGAGATCACCCAAAAGCTCGGTATTCCCTATATTTTTAAAGCCTCTTTTGATAAAGCCAACCGCTCATCGATTACCTCCTTCCGGGGACCGGGTTTGGAAAAGGGATGCGAAATCCTCGCTGAAATCAAAGAGACTTACGATGTCCCTGTAATTTCCGACATCCACGAACCCTTTCAGGCAAAACCCGCAGCCGAGGTCATTGATGTCCTTCAACTACCCGCTTTCCTTTGCCGCCAGACTGATCTCGTGGTCGCGCTGGCCGAGACCGGGCGGCCCATCAATGTCAAGAAAGCCCAGTTCCTCGCGGCCCACGAAATGGGACATATCATCAATAAATTTAAGGAAGCCGGAAATGATCAGATTCTCCTCTGCGAACGGGGGTCCTCATTTGGCTACAATAATCTGGTGGTCGATCCCCTGAATTTTGGGATCATGAAACGCACCGGATGTCCGGTTGTCTTTGATGTTACCCATTCCCTGCAAATTCCTGGCGGGCGTAGTGATTCCGCCGGCGGGCGCCGACAGGCAGTCTTTGAACTAATGCTCGCAGGCATGAGTCAGGGCATTGGCGGACTCTTCCTTGAGTCTCATCCAAATCCCAGTGAAGCCAAATGCGACGGCCCCTGTGCCCTGCCCTTGGACAAACTCGAAGCCTTCCTGTCCCAGGCAAAAGCGATTGATGATCTGGTAAAAGGCTTAGACGCAGTCGAAATAGAATAACCGGATGAATAACGGGGAAGACCCATGGGATATCCTCCAGAAATGGTTTCCCGATCTTGAGCAAGAAACCTGGACCAAGCTTAA
>JBMYOA010000116.1:0-5882 GCA_049598825.1 Opitutales bacterium
TCTTTTGAAATTCGGTAAGCGGCGAGACTGGCTCCGGTGGTGGCGGATACGAGAAGAAATTTTCCGTCAGGGGAAAGGGTCAGTCCCCAGGGGACTTGGTCTGCCTCGGTGAGGCCAAGAAACTCGGCCTTGCCGTCTTCCAGAACCCGATAACGGGAGATGCGGCTAAAATCCTGACGGTGTCCGCGTAGACCGGCGTAGAGGAATTTGCCGTCCGCTGTGATAAGCAGGTCGGAAGCACTCAATCCAATCTTGGACATGCCGGGTGGTAAAATGCTGATGTCCTGTTCCACTTTGAGCTGACCGTTGGCTTCGCGACGGTAAGTGGAGAGCCCAATGCCCTGCTCGTTGCTGAAGTAGACCATTGGAAGGGTGGGGTGGTAAGCCATGTGCCGGGGACCCGATCCGAGGGGAGGCTTGGCTTCCTTTGGTTTGAGAGGAGTGACTTTTCCGGTGTTGCCATCGTAAGCATACTGCAGGATCGCCAGGTTTCCTTTCACATAGGGTATGTAGACATTCTTTCCATCCGGTGGGAGGAGCACGCAGTGAGCTTCCTTCTTTCCTTCATCGATTGTGGTTATGGCTTTCCCGGGGATGCCCTGCTCGTCCAGGGGGTAGACATTGAGCCTTCCGTTTCCGTAACTGACTCCCAGAATGTGCCTGTTTTCGATGTCCAGGCTCAGGTAGCAGGCACCGTCATTGAAGTTAATATTCTGATGTTTCTGGTAGGAACCGTCCTTCTTCAAGAACACAACCGCTCCCGGTACCTTCCCGGGATCTCCACCTGTAGCACTGACATAAAGAAGGGGTTTGCTGGGATGAGCGGTAATTACACGGCCGGAGAAGTCGAATTTTACCTTCTCGGCAACCTCGAGTTTCAAACTTTCGCCTTTGGGCGTTGCTTTGACAATCCATAGAGTATTTTCCTTCGAGCTTGGGGAGTAGACATGGAAGGGTTTAGCGATGAGGCCCAGTTGGCAAAGCACGGTAAGGAATAGAATGGATAGGGTACGCGTCATAGAGCTGATAGGTTTATAAATGAATTTTGGTATATTTAGATTCTTAGACAATTACGCAGATACAATTGCTAGGATTTCAGCGGTCAACTGGCAACCATCTTACCGCATCGACAGCGACACTTCCATTCACGCCTTTATTGGATAAAAATAACTTTGCCTTTTTGTTGAATTTGAAAGTTCCAAGAGACTGGAAAAATCTTTCAATTTTGGGCTTCTCTCTTTGATTCAAAAGCCTTTTTGAAACTCCCTGTTCGTGGGAAATTTCCACTTCTATATTAGATGCTCTTGTATAATGTTCTTTGTAGGAAACCTGTACCTCGTATCTACCGTTTTCTGGCAAGGTGGTTACAAAAGTTGCCGAGGCACTTCCATCCATCAATCGCTGATCATGAACATAGCCCTCATTAATTCCCCAGATCACGCTACCCTCCTTCCACTCTCCAACAAGTTGGGCATCTTTGTCATCAACAATAATTCCCTTGAGTTCACCAATTGCGAGTGTCGGTTTGTACTGTAGAACTTGTCCGTCCAGCTTTAGTCTTTTGCTCAGCTTTTGGTAACTGACCTGCTGGACGGATAATGAATCGTCGATCGCCATGCTGGCTGCCGTTACAGCTGATTGAGCAAGAACCATAAATACGGGCTCCATGCGGATGGAACCGAAAGCAATGTGACTTGCGGAAAGACATACCGGAACCAGTAAATTATTTGCTTCTTTCTCACGGGGAACAATGGACCGATAGCCGATCGGATACGGAGGAACGGCCACTTGTACATCTCCTTCATTTTTTACATAGCCTTCATCGGTAATGTAGCGTTGCACATGATGAGAATCCATATTGTAAGCTCCCATACCGACGGAATCGAAGACCACTTCTTTTTTCTGGCAATGATTTTGTGTCATCACCAAATCGCTCACCATTCGACGGGCTTCTCTTATATAAAGTTGATCCTGCCAACCGTTTCCATCGATAAACTCATCCTTGCACAATCCCCAACGGGAAACCTCTTCGCGAATTTTGCGTGGCATTCGTGGATGGTTGGCCAGGGTCCACATTAACCCCTGGTGATACAGTAAATGTTGGGCAACGATTTTCTCCCGCTTAGCATAATCAGCCTCCGGGTAATCGTAATTCTGACCAATGAAATCTGATGAGAAGCCCTGCCGATTGTTTGTGTCGGTCTTTCGGTTGGGCATGGAAGAATTAATCCAGGGAACTCGTGTTTCGCCCGCTTCGTAGTTTCTCAAAAGTAACTCAAACCACATTTCATTGTAACCCGAGGGTTTCTTAAATGGTATTCGGTTATCCGGATGGTCAGTCAGGCACATACGAAAACAATATCCCTGTACCTTGTGATCACCTCCACCTTCCTTGCCCGGTCCGTTCTCATCAATGAAAGGAAGAAGGCCACTGGATGGATCGCCCTTTACCCGATATGGATCGACTTGATCCACAAAGTTATGATGTTTAGCCATTTTTGTCTGCACACCGTTGAGAGTCTCACCATATTTGGAGTTCGCCTCGCGGCCCACTGTGTAGCTAACACCAGCAGCTGCCAGCAGATCCCCCTCGTAAGTTGCGTCGATAAACATTTTCCCCGCAAAGGTTCGGCCTGACTCCATGGTTATTTGTACGATTTTATTTCCAAGTTTTTTAACTCCATTCTTACGGTTTAACCGTTCGTTAAAGATAAGTTTCAAATTGGTTTCCGAAATCCAATCACGGAAAACTTTGAGGGCGGCACTTGGTTCAAAAGTCCACATCGATGATTCCCCCTTATCCGTTCTCGTTTGCCCCCCGTCTCTGTATTCCTGCCGTTTTTGCCATTTCCATGAATTGTCGAGGGAGTAATGCTTTGCGACTCTCTGGTAAAATTCCCTCGATAACCCACCAATCACCATTTTGTTACCGATGTCAGTCTGTCCGAGTCCGCCAGTGGTTAATCCGCCTTCGCGATTGGTCGGCTCAATGATAACGACCGACTTGCCCATTTTTTTCGCCTGAATTCCGGCAACGATTCCGGCACTTGTGCCGCCATAAACTATAATATCATAAGATTCATTTCCCTGTAGATTAAGAAAAGGACAAAAGATTATGAGTAAGAGTTGGGGCAGGTTTTTCATGAAAGCGTTGCTTGCTAACGATTTTGGAAAATATCGGTTCCAGGAAAGCGGCTTTCAATATTTCCGATAAGTTCTTCCTTGGGTGGTTTGTTTTTGGGCCAATTGTTGGGGCGGATACGAACAACACGACCGGGACGGAACCCTTCGAGAATCAGATTCATTTTGATTTTTACCTGAATACCACTGCTTCCGAGGGGTGGATTTTCGGATTTCTCGACTGCCATGAATCTTCCTTCCATTCCGTCATGATCCGGCCAGTAGGTACGTAAGGTATTTTCAGAAACCGCCATCTGTCCGCCAATATCCGGTTTGAAATCAGCATAGAGAGATTCGTGCAATCCTCCAAACAGAGTGACGGCGACGGTGGCATCCCCAAACTTTCCATATTCAATGGAATCCACCCAGGCGGGCATCCAGCGCAGTCGGATAAAACGGACATTCTTTTGCCCCTGTCTTTCTTTGGTACTCGCGATAGCCTGCTCATTGAGCCACAGATCAGACGCGTGGAATTCCTGGTAAAGGTAACGGGGGTGCCAGGTGAGGTTGATCTGGACGGAAAGATCATTCATGGGATTCTTTTGATTTTCCTTCCAAAAGTCTTCCTCAATTAGATCATCAATGCCCAAGAGTTCTTTGCCCCGCCAGATTCGTGTGGAATTATCAATCGTAATCCGGTGTTCACCTTCCAGTCCGTTTCCGTCTTTGTGTGGTTTCAGGGTGGCAACCAGATGCCCATCTCGTTCATTGGCTGAAGTGGAATATTTTTTGGATTCCCGAGTGAGATCGACTTCCTTGAGCTTCCATGACTTTCCTTCCCTTAAACAGAAACTGATATCGTCTTCCAGAAGAAGGGCATGGTTTTCAGCAGGGAGTGCGGGATCGTTCCCACTGGAATTGGGAACAGATGAAAACTTCGGATCGGGAGCCAGAAAGAACTGACCGTAAAGAACCGTTCCCAATGGAATGTCCCGCAGATCGGCAGGGGCACCATGGTAATAAATCATTCCGTATGGGAGCATGGCAAAATGATGAAGCCTGCGTTCCCGAAAATATCCGTCGGTGAAAATGCGCAGGCTGCCCCGCCGGTTGATATGATCAACAAAAACCAATTCCCCCCGGTGAAACTTGGCTTCCTTCAGGGAGGGGAATTCTCCCTGTTTCGGGCGGTATGGTTCTTTCTCTTCGGCGAAAAGAAAAAAGGAGATAAAAAGGGTGAAGAGAGAAATTAGAAATCTCACCCGAGGCTCATCACGCGGTTACTGTCTCCAAACTGGTCGGTGGGCACATCCATCTTTTGGGCCATGCCGAGAAGGAGGTTGCTCATATGTGCCTCAGGATTGACCGGGCGGCCGCATACTCCGTAGTGAGCACGGGGGTTACTGAGATCATACCCGTCAAAATGCCCCTGATTAAAATCGACATGGGTTCCATGTTTTACTCCCAATCCCATGCCACCGGCAAGGACGAGGGGCAGGTTGGCATTTCCATGGCTATGTCCATAGGCCATACCGCCACCCATCAGGGTCATGGTCGAGTCGAGGAGAGGCTTTCCGTTAAGATCTTTGGTCTCGGCGAGCCGGCTTATGAAGTAAGCGTACTGTTCGAAGGAGAAGGTGTCGCTAAGGGTCAGGTTTTCCATGTGGTTGGGGTCGCCGTTATGGTGACTCAGTTCGTGCCTGGATTGGGGAATTCCCAATTCCGGAATGGGCAAGCCTTGTCCCTCATTCCCGCTGCTGAAGGTGGCCACACGGGTGGCATCCGTCTGAAAAGCCAGAACCATCAGGTCATAGATGGTACGGAAATATTCGCCTGCCTGTGTCTGGGGTACATCCCGGTTGGTTCGCTTACGGTCTGCCTCGGCGATTTCGGGACGGGGGATATCCAGCCAGGCATCGGCTCGCTCGGTACGGATCTCGGTTTCGCGAACCGAGGTGAGGTATTGTTCCATCCGTCCGCGGTCATCCCTGCTGATTTTCTGATCCAGTTTGCGTACTTCTTCGAGATTGGCGTCAAGCACGCTACCCTTGCGACGGAGAGCCCGGCGCTGGGCGCCGATTCCATCTTTGGGTTCCTCGAAAAGATAAGCGAAGATTTCTGTACACCGTCCCATGGCGGGCAGTCGGATACCGTCCTGTGTCCAGGAAAGGGATTCTCCTTTGTTGGCAATTTGAAGGGAATGAAAACGGGTGTGGGGAGAGGTAATCTCGGCCATCTTCTGATCGATGGAGATGGTGTTACGGTCGGAAGGACCAAGTTGGCCACCGGTCAGCCAGATTTTTTGGCAATTGTGATGATGCCCCAGACCTCCCGGATGATGGAGTCCACTGATCGGGGTGATCACCGAACGGTGCTTTTCCAGGGGTTTGAGTGATCTGGAAAATTCGTAATCGGCTCCATGGCTAGTGATCTGATAGTCGAGTGTGTTCACTCCGTTGGGCAAATAAATGAACGCACTTCGCTTGGGCATGACCGGCTCGGCTGCCATGAGCGGAGTCATACAGTCGAGCATGGGCAGGGCAATAAAGGTTCCGAGCCCTTTGAGGGCATGACGGCGGTTCATGAGCCAGGATTGCGTATTTATATTACTCATAATGATTTTACCTTTTCCGTAGAAGATCAGATAGAGCAACTGCCCGGATGACCTCCCTAAGTTTCAATTTTTTTAGTTTTGCGTTTTGGACAATCGCGTCAATGTCTTTGCGATCATCCACGGTAAGTACCCGTCGCAGAGCATAGGT
>JBMYOA010000117.1:0-5753 GCA_049598825.1 Opitutales bacterium
GCATCTCTCATCAAGATAGCCCCCCCTTGATGAGTGGCTTTGTTTTGGAGAAAGGATGTGTTTTCGATCAAGAAAGAACCCGCATTTTGATAAAGCCCTCCGCCTCCATTTGAAAACTTGCTTTCATTGCCGGAAAGCAAGCAATCTCTTAGGGTCAGATTGCCATCATCCATCCGAAGTGCACCACCCCAAAAACCAGACTGATTGGTAACGAAAGAACATGATTGCAGGGTTAGATTCGAATCATTCGACCAGATCGCTCCACCGCTACCCGATCCCCCTGTTGCGTTTGAAGTAAATTTGCAATGATCAAAGGTGGCATTCACCTCTTGTAACCAAACTCCCCCACCTCCCTGGAACGCCCAGTTATTTCGAAACTCACAATTCTTTATGTCAAACTTTACACCCTGTGCCCATAAACCTCCGCCTTTCCCACGATCATCACTGTAATTTTCGGTGGCGTTTCCATCTTCGATTATAAACCCATCAAGAATGGCACCATCCAAAGGGACAATTACATGAAATGAATTATCAGAAGCACTACTGGAATCTCCAATATTTCCGGATAAAACAGTCTCGTTTTCAGTAAAATCTCGATTAGAAGAGGAAGTTTCATTGCCTTTAAATCCACCCAGAACCTGAATATTCCCTGGCAATACAAAAGATCCCGAACGAACACTGCCTGGAGAATAAGTGCCAGCAGCAACCCATATCTCAGAATAATCATCGACTAATTCAAGGGCAGTCGAAAGCTCCTTAAATGCATCTCCCCAACTTGTACCATTATCTAAACCACTAGCCCGCTGGTCCACATAGACAACCCTTGACCTGCTTCCCACAAAAATATTTTTCAATGAATGATCAGTTAAGTTTTCAATCGTCAGGCTACTCGGTTGAAATGTGTATCCGAATTTACTAGGAGTTACCGTGACTGAAATACCATCTCTCAAAGTGGTAATAAAAGTTCCATTAAGATCACTTTGAATATCGGAATCTTCGTTTGAAAAAGTAAGCGTAACCCCGTCCATTCCTACGCCGAAAGGATTTACCACCATGCCTGAAAAATAATGCATTGAGTTAAGAGTCTGGTTACCAGAATCTTTCCCGGTGAGCGTAATTTCTAAGGATGAAAAATTATCATTTGCAAAAGTAAGAGTACCAGATTCGTCGATTGTATCAGAATCTGGAACACCAATAATTTGAATCGGTTGTCGAAGATTCCAATTATTTCTGTCAAATTTCAGACTCGATGTACTTCCAAGAAAAAAATCCTGTTGATTCGAGAGGGAAAGGTTTACCTGAATTTCACTCATCGGTTGAGTAGCAAGCCTGGCCCATATGGTGCGGATTTCCCCCTCAAGCACATCCGCGACAAAATCACTTGGAACAATACCCTGAACTTTCGATTCACGAAAATTCGCAATATAAGGAGAAGAAATTCGTAAAGCCTTCGCATTATCCTCAGTCCCTGAATTCCCAGTTTTTACGCCCAGATAGGAAACTGAGGGATTGGAAAAATAAGGAATAGAGTTATCAAAATTTTTCCCGGAATCGTTGTAGGCCATGACCGTCCGATATCCTTCCCCATTTAGATACCACCGCTTTCCATAAGCAAAGGCTCCATAATCATAATTTGAACTTTGACTACTATCCGAAGCGTCCTCCCGATTATGCAAGCATCCCATATTATGTCCGATTTCGTGAGCCAGAGTGAAAACAGGGGCTCCTATTTGATCCCAAACACAGACATTGAACGCAGACTCTTCAAAGGAAAGACTGGGGTAACTAAGTGTATTGGCTAGTCCTCCCATATCGCTATCGGTCGACAAAAGAGTGACCACATCTGCTCCATACTGGTCACGCAGTGTATGAACTTCATCGAGGTGTCCATCATTCTTGTTTGTCAACCGTTCTAAATCAATATCAAGGTTACTTGTTGGCGAGTAACTCGATTCGTAAACATGAACCAACCTGAGTTGTATTTGCAACTGACTGTTACGGAAGCATAAATTGGCTCCGGCAACTGCATTATTTATCTCGGCAAGCATTTCCTCTTTACTGCCAATTGCGTTTTGTACCGCAACGGGACAAACCACCATTAAATCGATAAGCCCGGCATCTGCATCTCTCCATGCATGCTTGGTTTGGGCACCACTTTTGGGCCTAGGGTCGTACTGGTTTACGGGATTAAATTTACATCCACCGCAAGGTCTTCGTTTATCCTGCATCGTGAAAACTTTTTGATTTTCAAAGTCACCCTTGAATTGAAAGTTTGATTGCGGAGAAAGTACACTTCCCCTTACTTTTTCTCCCATTACAGCTAAGGTAAGGAAACCATTTCCTTTTTGATTCTCACCGGACCATGTAAATTGATTATTCCCCAAATCAATCGCACTCTTTTTTTCGAACCGGTCAACACTTCGGTCCTCTAGGATAATTTCAAGATGAGAAGAATGGAATGTTGGTTTTTCCTTGAAAACATTTCTGGCAAAAGCTTCACCTACCCCCCAAAAAAATAAAAGGGTCAGGATGAAGCTCAGATTGAAATAGTAAAGAATACTCTTCATATAATTCTTTTATCATTTATAAATCATCCTTTCATGTCAATCAACTGCACTACTCTGACCCCGCTTAGCTCCTTTGATCCCCGGTCCGCATCTCATGAATTAGAACATGGAACTGGCATCATTCGGCTAGATATGGGGAGTGTCATTGATGAAATAGTCGATCCTGCAAATTGGTTTATGGAATTTTGCAGGAAATTGGGAACCCCGGTTTCTCAAAGTGCTGGAGGGGAATTGGTGTTAAACATACGAGATCAATCGCTGGGCCAGAATGATCCCAAAACCCGTGGCCCCAATACTAATAGAAAATTGGGTTTTCATACCGACAGGTGTGATGTCATTGCTTTTTTATGCTTAATGCCTGCGATGACCGGAGGCGAAAATCAAGTAGTGGATAGTCGAGAGGTCGAAAGAATTATAAAATTGGAACGCCCAGATCTCTATTCGGTGCTTCAACAGCAATTTCCATACAAAAGACATGTGGTAGATCGCGGTAATCAAAAACCGTTTGTCATGCAGCCAATATTCTCGGAATTTAAAGGTTATTTTGCCTGTTCATACCTTCGCGTGCTTATTGACCGGGCAGATCAGGATGCAGACTGCCCTACTCTCAGCGATTCCCAAAAACAAGCTATAAATTTTCTGGATGAAGTTTGCGAAAGATCCGAAATTCAACTCAAGTTCACAATGAAAAGAGGAGAGATTGTGTTGCTTAATAATTGGACCACACTACACCGCCGGACAGCATTTGAAGATTTCATCGAACCTGGACAAAAGAGACATCTTTTGCGAATTTGGCTTTCAATGCCAAACAGTCGTCCTCTTGATACTTCCTTCACTGAAAATTTTGGCTCCACTGAAGCCGGTGCGGTCCGTGGGGGCATGAAGCCAATCTCTTAAATATAATGTTTCTCTATCAAGCATTCTTGCCAAATCCATAAATTCAAAATGGTATGAATGGATGAATCATTATTTCCTTATTCTAATTCTACTCATTTCCCTCCCTCGGGATTCCAAATCCGAAATAAAAAAAAGTGTTTCAGAATCAGAAGACCAGCAATTTAATTTATTGATTTTGGGCGGGGGATATTCTGCATCCGGTAACGAAGTTTCCCTGGAAAGTAATGTAAGGTATCTCCACCGGCAAAAAGATGAAATTGGATTAAGCAAATTTAGGACAAAGACCCTATTTTCTGATGGTGTGGATGCAGCAAGAGACATTAAATACAGAGACCCAAGTTTTACAGTTCCTGAGACAAATTTAATCTTGGCTGAAATTTTTGGCTCAACCCGCGGGATTTATAATCAGTATAGAAACAATCATTTAAAAGCCGACGGAGCGTCATCAATCAAAGAATTCGATAAATGGTTAAAGGATGTAAATTCGAGCTCAAAAAGAACATCTAATCTTATCTATTTCACTGGTCACGGCGGAAAAGGAGAAAAAAAGACCCCTTATAATACCACCACTTACTTGTGGAATAATTATAAATTCAAAGTTTCTGATTTCACCAAGAAGTTGGATTCGCTTCCATCCGACCAAACCTTTATCCTGGTGATGGTTCAGTGTTACAGCGGTGGCTTTGCCAATTATATTTTCCGTGAGGGAGATTCGAAAAAAGGCCTTCACCCACAAGTAAGGGCGGGATTCTTTGCCACCGTGCACGACCGTGTCGCTGCAGGTTGCACTCCCGATATCCGGGAGGAGAATTATCAGGAATATAGCACGCACTTCTGGGAAGCACTTTGCGGTGAATCAAGAATTGGAAAGAAAATTCAAAAACCAGATTTTAACGGTGACGGAAGTACTTCGTTAACAGAAGCACACGCCTATGTTGTCATCCATTCTAACACCATTGATATTCCCATTAAGACATCTGATGTCTTTCTGCGGAGATTTTCATCATTTGATCCGCCTCAGGAAGAAGATGCCGTGGGTAAAATAATCAAAAATACTAAAGATCTTTTATCGGGAACTGATTCAAATTCTTCGAAACGAGAAGATCCTCCAAATGATTGGGTCTTTCGAAAGGATCCCATTTCCAAAATTTTACTTTCAGCATCTCCTGAATCAAAAGTCATCATTCAAACTCTTGCACAAAGACTTTCTATCCAAGATGAAAAATTGTTCGAAAAAGCTGAAAATAAAATCAAAGAAATCAAAAAAAGACGCGAAGAACTTGCAAAAGCTAAGAAGGAAAAAGATGACCAGAAGAAAAAATTGAAAGATAAAATTAAGACAAGACTACTGAAGGAATGGCCTGAACTAGCGAATATTCATCACCCTTCGGTAGACTCTCTCAAACAACCAAAGGACTCATCCAAGTTAATTACTTTATCAAATCAAGACAATGAATGGAGTGATTACAAGAAGCGGAGGGAAGAATCTGCTCAAATCGAAAACGAAAGATTTAAATTAGAAAAAAAACAGGTACTTGCAATGAGGCTAACCCATGAAATTGAGAATGTTGTGCTCAGGGTTGCTTTACCCAAAATGAACTCCCCTGATATAATCGAACGCTATACCCTCATTGAGGAACTGGAAAAAACCATCCTCCGACAGCCCAAAGACTAACCAAGAAAAAGGCTATAAAATTTAGAAACCTTTACCGCGAAGTGCTGAATCAAGTTGCTTCTGAAATTCCATCACATCCTCGTCTGAAGGTTTGTATCCTTCTTCTCCTCCGGTGAGACCGAGACGACCAAATTGATCAAGGGTCCATTTTTTATGCTGACCATCAGAAAAAGTAACGCTACCGCTAGCCATTGCACCCGGGGGAGTCACAGTATCTAGTTCAACCTGAACTCCTCCAGCAGAGTCATCGAGAGGATCTCCAGGAGAAGGTGTTTCTTCATCCCCCGAATTGTCATCAGCGTCCGCCTCTTCCTCTTCATCCTCTTCGTCAATCAGATCCAAGTTCAAATCATCAACCAAAAACCTCACATCCATGTAAGTCATGACGATACCGAAATCATCATTAATTTTTTTCTGGATATCGGATAAACCCATTCCTTCATTGACCCAGCTTGCAATTTGCCGTTTTTGGTCATCAGAAGGACTGCTGTTAGCTGTACTAGAATTGTCTACGGAGGGGGGGGCATCCTCATCCAGACCACTTTCTTCAAAATTTTCAGTTATCATTAAGCAAAGGATGACGATTTATAGAGAAAAATCAACAGGACTATAAA
>JBMYOA010000118.1:0-5706 GCA_049598825.1 Opitutales bacterium
GACGAATATGTAGGGATTCCAGCAAATCATCCGCAAAGCTACCGTACCTTTATGGATGATAATCTATTTAGTAAAATAAATATCGAGTCATCCAATACTCAAGTGCCTGACGGTATGGCGGATAACCCTCTCGATGTGGGTCCTGCCTATGAAAAAATGATCGAAAAAGCAGGAGGCATCGATCTGCAGGTTTTAGGAGTGGGTACGGATGGGCATATCGGATTCAACGAACCCACCTCAAGTCTAGGCTCGATCACGCGGGTCAAAACTCTTACCAAGCAGACGATTGAGGATAACTCCCGATTCTTCAAACCGGATGAATTCCAGCCGAAACTCGCCATCACTATGGGTATAAAAACCATTCTTGATGCCAGGCGTATTCTGCTCCTTGCCCATGGAGAAAATAAAGCGGAAGCCGTAAAGGATATGATCGAAGGTCCTCTTTCCGCGATGTGTCCGGCTTCTGCCCTGCAACTTCATCAGCGTACCACGATCCTAATCGATGAGCCGGCAGCATCCAAATTAACTCTGAAAGGTTATTATAAATTCGTGGGTGAAATGCAGGACGATTTGGTACGAAAACATCGCCCCTCCGATTGGATTTCAAGATAACTAAAGTTTTATAAGCCATGACTGATCCAAAAATTCGTGTCCTTGTTGTTGGTGCAGGCAATATGGGTAGATCCCATGCCCTCGCCTACGCTTCCATTCCAGAGTTTGAGATTGCCGCGGTTTGCACGCGTAGTCCGGATTCCCGTGCGAAACTGATGACTGAACTCCCAGACGGCACTGCAGAAGCGAACGACTACCAGGATGCATTACGGGAACTTCAACCGGATGCCGTTTGTATTTCCACATACCCAGACACCCATTATCCATTTGCCAAGCTTGCCCTGGAAGCGGGCTGTCATGTTTTTACGGAAAAACCACTGGCAGAGAATGCAGACCAGTGTAAGGAATTGGTCGAGCTTGCCAGATCCAAAAACAAAGCCTTGGTTGTTGGTTATATTTTACGCCAGCACCCAAGTTGGATCAAATTTGTGGAGGTTGCCAAAACCCTGGGTACTCCTCTCGTCATGAGGATGAATTTGAACCAGCAATCCTATGGCAAGAATTGGGAGACGCATAAAAGTCTGCTTTCCTCGATCTCACCGATTGTCGACTGCGGAGTTCATTATGTCGATGTCATGTGCCAAATGACCGAATCCAAACCGATTCGGGTGTCAGGGGTTGGTGCACAACTGACAGATGAATTGCCTCAGGATAAGATCAATTACGGGCACCTACAGGTCACCTTTGAAAACGGAAGCGTCGGATGGTACGAGGCAGGATGGGGCCCGATGATGAGTGAGACTGCTTTTTTCGTAAAAGATGTAGTTGGACCGCTTGGCTCCGCCAGCATTGTTGCGGTAGAAGCTGGCTCCAGGGGCAAATCTTCGGATGTCGACGCCCATTGTCAAACCGAACGGATTCTTCTGCACCGAAGTCAAAAAAATGAAGCGGGAGAACTCGAGGCTAAGGACGAATTTATTGATTTGGAGGATGAGCCGGATCACGATGAACTGTGCCGCAGAGAACAACTATTCTTTCTCGATGGGATTACTGGAAAAGCGGATCTAACCGAACATCAAAACAGTGCAATCCGGGCAAGCGAGATTGTCTTAGCCGCCGACGAATCTTTTCGCAGTGGTAAAACGCTTCAGCTTTGAACAAAAGTCCCTGCATGATGTGCGGGAAATAATCGATAAATTCTAGCGTCATAAAGTTTACTCTTTCGGTATAAGATATTCGAATGCCCACCCCCGATACTGAAAGTTTATTTGTCGCTGAGCTTACAAAAGCTCAGGTAAAAATGAGGATTTATTTGGCCAAGTTACTTGCCAACTCTCCTTCGACAGACGATGTATTGCAGGAGTGCAATAAAGTTCTCTGGGTCAAAAGAGATGATTGGGACCCAGAAACAATCTTTCTTAAATGGGCTTATCGGGTCTGTTTCTTTCAGGTTAAAGCTTATTTTCGTAACCAAAGTCGGGAAAAACTAGTCTTCAATGATGAACTTCTTGATATCCTGGGAAAGGAAGATCCAGATCAGAACAATCCCAAGGATCGGGAAATCGCGATGAACCAGTGTTTAGGAAAACTGGATAACCAAGACCGTTCGTTGCTCCTTGAAAGATACCAGGGAGAACTAAGCGTAGATCAACTAGCCCAGAGGGAAGGCATCAGCCCAAACACTCTTTCGCAAAAGCTTTTAAGGCTAAGACACCAGCTATTGATCTGCATTCAGGCAAACCTAAAAACGATTTAATCCATTTATGAAAAACTACGAAAAACTTGTTTGGAAACTGATAGACCGAGAGATCTCTGACAGTGAGTTTGCCGATCTGCAAACCAAACTTCTCTCCTGCAAGGAGCTCCGTGAATACTACCAAGAGTGCCTGGAGACAGACTCGACTTTGGCCAGCAGGCATCACAGTCCATTCCTCGGATTCCAAGAGAAGAAAACCAAGAAAAAGATCGTTCCTTTCATCACCTATGGCGGGTGGGCAGCTGCAGTAATAGTCTTATTTTTAGTCTTCTTCTCCTCAAATTCAGAACCATCCGCACTTCTTGTCTCTTCAGAGGGTGCAGACTGGAGAGGAATCGCTGTAAGTGATGGAGACAGCATGCCGACTGATATGTTGCATTTACAGAGAGGTGCCATTGAAGTTGATTTTCCATCTAAAACAAAGGTCGTGATCGAAGCCCCAGCCTATTTTCAGATTAGTAGCGGAAACTCATTAATTCTTGGTCAGGGAATGCTTACCGCCACACACGAAGGAAAACCAGGGAGCTTTTCCGTCCAAACTCCGGTAGGCTCATTTTTTGATTTAGGTACCCAATTCGGGGTTTTCGTGGATCACACGATGGAGGAAGCTACGGTGATCACGGAAGTATTTGAAGGAAATATTAAATTCGAAGGATTCAATAAAAATGACTCTCGATTTATAAATGAAGGGGAAAACGCGATTATTAAAGGCAAGAACCGCAATGAATCTTTAAAAATTATAGCCAATCATCCCTACGCTCAACTCTTTCCCAGACCTAATCTTAAAGTCAAATCCCCCTCACCAGAAGAGCAAAAAGGATCAGCAGAAATACCATTCGCAGATGCCCGCAAATCGGAGTCTCAGGATATTGATGCGATTGACATAATGCTTGATGGTAATTTGCGGGCACAAATAAATTATTCGATGGTTAAAGGGATCGCCACTGCTCTTGATCAGAAAGTTAAAATCCTGGAGAATGCCCAAAATAATTACACTCCATCTGACGACATAACTTTTGCGGAGGCTGCGATGAGCCAAATTGAAGCTATGGGACAGTCTATTGCAGAGAGCTATGTAAAATTCCCCGAAATCCGATACTGGGAAGCATGCCAGACTGCAGAAGTAATTTGGGATGAACAAAGAAATGCAGACGGACAGATAACTCATCGTATACCCCATGCCCAAAGACTAAAACAACCCAGGGAAGGAAACCGTCTATTAAAGAATCTTGAGACAATCAGGGAATGGATCACTGATGTGCACCTCATCCACGAAAATAAAGGAATGGGATGGGCTTCTAAATTTGGTTGCCCGGAAGATGGAAAAGCGATTTTTGATAAGAGAAACAAAAACTTGCTGGCGATCACCTATGCCATTGATTCGATTAAATCGAATCTTGATTGATCCCCATAATTTCCATGACCCTTTGAGGTCTTGAAAAGTCATTAGTCTGGATGTTTGTAAAACAAACATCCCGGTTGTTTAATTACCTTCTACAAAACATTGCAGGTAGCGAAGTTTGAGGATTCATTGCCGATCCTTTCTTGAACGACCTAACCAAGGGGGCTCATTTTAAGAAATCAAATAACTTCAATTTGAAATATTCTATTTCTCCTACTTCTAGTATTGTTATAAATTATGACAGTGCTAAAAATTTAGTGATGAAGCTCAATTGCCTTATAAAAATTTTGCCCCTTCCATTTTTGTTCAGCATCGCTTCGAACATTGTTTATTCGAAAGTAGATTTCACCAATGAGGTTCGTCCCATCCTCTCTGAGTATTGCTTCCACTGCCACGGTCCTGACAAAAGCACCCGGGAAGCAAATCTACGACTTGATTTATCTGAAGGTGCAATTAAAGACCTTGGTGGATACTCCGCCGTGGTCCCGGGGAAACCAGAGGATAGTGAGTTGGTATTTCGCTTGCACAGCGATGATAAAGACGAACTCATGCCACCACCGGAGACTGGCAAACGGCTATCCGCAAAACAAAAGAAAATCCTTGAAGATTGGATAAAGCAGGGAGCCGAATATGAGGAGCATTGGTCTTTTCTTCCGATTAGCAAGCCATCCGTCCCAACAGAGACTCGCAAGACCAAATCCGCACATCCAGTCGATCGTTTCATAGCCAAGAAATTAGAAAATAAAACTTTTTCCTTCGCAGAGCCATCGGATAAAAAGACCCTGCTGCGTCGCCTCTACTTCGACTTACTGGGCATGCCCCCCAGCCCAGATGAAGCAAAGCAATTTTTGAATGATAATACGGAGAGTGCTTATGATCAATTAGTCGACCGTTTATTGGCTGATCACAGATTTGGAGAGAGGATGACCGTGCATTGGCTGGATCTTGTCCGGTATTCAGATACGATCGGATATCACAGCGATGTATTTATGGAAGTGTCAGCCTACCGCGACTATGTAATCGATGCTTTCAATCAAAACATGAGCTATGATCAATTTGTGATCGAAAACCTAGCCGGAGATTTACTTCCTGAAGCGAGCAAGCAGCAAAAAATTGCATCCGGCTACAACCGCTTGCTTCAAACAACTGAAGAAGGCGGAGCCCAGGCAGCCGAATATCAAGCCATCTACCAGGCGGACCGTGTTCGTAATTTCGGGGTAGTCTGGCTGGGTGCAACCACCGGATGTGCACAATGTCATGATCACAAATATGATCCTTTTACGATCAAGGATTTTTATTCCCTCGCTGCCTTTTTTGCGGATATTCAGGAAAAACCTGTGGGTAGAAGAAACCCAAATCTTTATCTGCCCACTCCTGATCAGGAAAAGAAATTAGAAGAAATTGAGTTAGCCAAAAAAGAGACTGAAAAAATCAGAGATGAAAAGAAATCAGGTCTTGAGAAAGAACGAAATAAATTGCGAACACAACTTACTCAAAAGTCATCCAGTTTTATTTACGATGAACCTTCAGATAGTGGAATTGAAAATAAGGAAAGAATATTAGTCGAAGACGCCGCCCCAACGGATGCCGAACTTCACGGCGAATGGAAACTTGCGGATGCCCCGGTCTTTTCAGGTTCAAAATCATTTGTTCGAACCGGTGTAGGAAATAATCAGCATTTTTTCTACAAGTCAAAAAATCCACACCAAGTGAAGAATGATCAGGATGAATTTTTTGCATACGCATTTCTTGACCCCCAAAATCCACCCAAGCAGGTTATGCTGCAATTCAATGACGGAACTTGGGAACATCGTGCCTACTGGGGGGAATCTCTAATTCCCTATGGTCGAGAAAATACCGTATCAAAAGTAAAAATGGGACCACTACCCGAATTGGGGAAATGGGTTAGACTATCTGTAACTGCGAAGAAAATTGGTCTTAAACCCAAGGCAAAAGTAAATGGAATGGCATTTACGCAATGGGATGGAACCATTTA
>JBMYOA010000119.1:0-5703 GCA_049598825.1 Opitutales bacterium
GCTGAAACCAAAATCTCACCTGTCTCACGATCGATCAAAATATTCGGATCGGAGCATCCATTCTGATCTTCGGGTAGTCCGCCAAACTTTTTCATATCCATAATGGGAACCGGCCTTGCCCAGGTATCCCCTCCATCCGTCGAGCGGGATAGTCCGATATCCATATGCCCCTGCAAGTCCCGCCTACTGTTATATCTCATATCATAAACTGCTAATAAGGTACCTTTATTAGTAGTGGCCATAGCAGGGATTCGAAAAGTATGGCAGTCAAACTGTCCCTGCTTATGAATAATTGTTACTTTCCGATCTGCCCCTTGCAGGGAAGAAAAAGTGAAAAAAGAAAGAAGGAACAAAAGGCTGGATTTCATTTCCGGATTAAAACGAATGGAAAAGGGCAATCTCAAGCCATAAACTCTAAAAGTGGATAAATAATAAGGAATGAGAACAGAATAAAAATGTCCTAAAGATTATGCTTTTTGATATTTGGCTGATAGTTTATATTTCAAAACATGTCTTCAAAAATTGAATCGAAATACAATGTTCCCGGTTTGGACAGAGCCCTCTCCATTATTGAACTTCTGAACAAAAATCCAGCCGGTCTATCGGTTAATGAAATCGCACACTCCCTCAAATATCCTCTCAACAGTATTTACCGGATCATGATGACCTTGGAGCGCAGGAAGTATGTGAGGAAACAGTCAGGCGAGTCGGTGTTTGTCTTGTCGGATAAATTTCTTACTTTGGCCACACCGGTAGCGGGAGAACCTGCTTTTATCGAGACAGCAATGCCTTTCATGAGGGATTTGCGCGATGACACCATGGAGTCTGTTTTTGCCGGGGTATTGGTTGGAAATGAAGGAGTGGTGCTCGAGCAATGTGAAGGCCTCCACCCATTCAGTTTCCGTATCTCCCCTGGTCTTCGTTTTTCCTTACACACAGCAGCACCGGGAAAACTTTTTCTGGCACACCTCGAGACTAAAAAAAGAATCAAGATTATGGATGGATTGAAGTTGAAAAAATTCACTCCTCATACAATCACCACCAAAGAAGGTTTAGAAAAAGAAGTTTTGAAAGCAGCTCAGGATGGATACGCAGTTGACTATGAAGAGGAATTTAAGGGTCAAGTATGTGTGGGAGCCCCGGTATTGGGGAAAAACGCAAAGCTGATTGGTTCCGTTTGGATGGTCGCTCCGACCAGCCGGTTGCCCAAAAGTAAAATTTCAGAAACCGCCAAAAAAGTAATGGTGACCGCGGATAAAATTTCCCAATCTCTGGGAAATCAATTTCGAAAAGTTGCCTAGCTTGCAAAACACAATTGTCATACTAAAATTGTCCTTTTTATGAATGCCCTGCCCAAAACTCTTCTAAAAATATTCACTTGGATGTTTTGTATGGGAATCTTCAGTTTAGCACATGGAGAAGTTAGTTATTGGAAAAACGAGGTTAAACCGCTTCTTGAGCAGAACTGTTGGAAATGCCATGGGGCAGATAAAGTTAGAGCGGAACTTGTCCTTACAACGCGTAATGGAATCTTAAAGGGTGGAGAAGTCGGCCCAGCAGTGGATTTAGAAAATCCCTCAGCTAGTCTCATGCTTCAAATGGTTTCCTACAAAGATGAGGATCACCAAATGCCTCCAATTGGAAAATTACCCCAAGAAAAAATTGATGTATTGGCTAAATGGATTGAAATGGGGCTACCTTTTCCAAAAGAGGATGAGATAGAGCCCAAAAATGCCCATAGTCATGCAAGCACCACTGAGGTTAATGAAGTAACCAAATCTCACTGGGCATTTAAACCTCCAGTGGATCATGATGTACCCGTTGGAAAAGATAGTGAACATCCAATTGATCGTTTTATTCGCCAAAAACTCGATAAGGAAAACTTACCTGTCAATCCGCTGGCTACAGACCATGAAATTCTGCGACGGGCAAGTTACGATCTAGTGGGACTGCCTCCTTCCATTGACTTGGTTGAAGAATATTTAAATGACAACACTCCCGATAAATTCGATAAGCTTGTAAGTGCATTATTAGCCTCCCCACACTACGGCGAAAAGTGGGGAAGGCATTGGCTTGATCTCGTTCGGTATGCCGAAACGAATGGGTATGAGCGGGACGGAAATAAACCACAGGTATGGCGGTACCGGGATTATGTCATCAATTCGTTTAACCAAAATAAACCCTACGATCAGTTTATTCTGGAGCAACTTGCAGGGGATGAGATGGAAAACCCAAGTGCTGCAGCAATCACCGCAACCGGGTTTCACAGACTAGGCATATGGGACGATGAACCCGCCGATCGGGTGCTTGCCCGGTATGATTACTTGGATGATATCGTGCGGACCACAACAGAAGTTTTTTTAGGCATGACGGTAGGATGCGCAAGATGCCACGACCATAAAATTGATCCTATCCCGACAAAGGACTACTATTCCATGTTGGCGTTTTTTGCCAACATCACACCGCATGGCAAACGGGAAGAAAATTTAGTGGAAGTCAAAGATTCTATTGGGAATATCACCTACCAGAATGAAATCGAGGTATGGAACAGGCAAAGAAATCATTTGCAGAAGCAAATTGTTGATTTTGAAGAGAAATTTCTCGCCAAGTACAATAATGATAAGTCCATTCTTAAGACAGAAAAAACACGGGCCAAACCAGTCATTTTGTTACATGACGCAACAGGTAAAGGCAATCAATGGAGTTATCTGGAAAGGAAACCAAGTCCTGACTGGATTGAAGTTGGGTTTGATGATAAAGAATGGAAAAGTGGCATTGGTGGTTTTGGGACTGAGGGAACACCAGGCTCTCAAGTACGCACCGTTTGGAAAAGCAAAGATATATGGATGCGTACAACCTTCCGGCTCGCAGCTATTCCGAAAACCTTACGGATGACCCTTCATCATGATGAGGATGTGGAGGTTTACCTGAATGGTAAACTTGTGTTTCAAAATACAGGACATGTATCCAAGTACCAGACGCATGACATTAGCCGTGAAAGTGCTGATGTGCTTCAAACGGGTAAAAATGTTGTCGCCGTGCACTGCAGACAAACCGTGGGTGGTCAGTTCATTGATCTTGGTCTCGAATGTTTTGAAGAAGCAGTTGATCTTGTGGGACTCATACGTAAGCACGGAAACAAATTAATGGGGGAAGGCCCACATAAGCAGTACAAAAACAGAATTCGGGAACTTGAAAGGCATTTACCGACTAAGCCAAAATCCGACTATTATAAAGTTCTCGCTGTTGCAGAGCATGGGGAACGGGTCACAAAAATCCTTCGCCGCGGAAATCCAGCCCTTGAAGGAGAGGAAGTTCCCCCAGCTTTCCCGGCTGTACTCAGCCCACCCGAACCAGTCATTCATAAACTTGCAAAATCATCCGGGAGAAGAACGGCCTTGGCCAAGTGGATTGGATCCAAAGATAATCCAATATCTGCACGCGTGATGGTGAACCGAATTTGGCAATATCATTTTGGAAGAGGGATTGTCCGGTCTTCGAGTGATTTTGGATTTCAGGGAGATAAGCCCACGCATCCCGAACTTCTGGATTGGTTGGCCATTCGTTTCATGGAGTCAGGTTGGGACATCAAAAAGATGCATCGTTTAATCATGAGTTCAGATGCTTACAAAAGATCCTCCAAACCAGATGATCAAGCCCTCGCACAGGATCCATTGAACCACTCGTTTTGGCGCTATGATATGAGAAGATTGACTTCGGAGGAAGTTAGAGACTCAGTCCTAAACGCCTGCGGCACCATCAATTTGGAAATGGGAGGTCAAAGTGTGACCCCACCGGTGCCAGACATTATTCTCGCCGGTTCCTCGGTAAAAGGAAAAGGCTGGGGACCCAGCACTCCCGAACAAGCCAACCGGAGAAGCGTCTATGTTAAGGTGATGCGTTCCATGCAAATGCCTTTGCTGATTAACCACGATATGGCAGATACCGATTCCACCTGTCCTGTCCGATTTAACACCACAGTTCCCACACAGGCCCTTAATATGCTCAACGGTAAATTTATGAATGACTCTGCCAAGTCATTTGCGAATCGACTGAGGACGGAGGCAGGGGAAGAACCGAACAAGCAAGTTGAGCACGCACTAAAACTTGTCTTTTCCCGTAGTCCCCAAAGGAATGAAATTGATGCCGGCGTGGAGATGATAAAAAACATGAAAGATCAGTTTGGCCTTTCAGAAGAGGAGGCACTGGATCGCTTTGCCCTGTTAGCTTTAAACCTGAATGAATTTGTTTACCTCGATTAATCATGAACGAAAAACCAGAAAACACATTTTGTAATCGTACGCACCGCAGGGAATTCCTTAAGGATATAGGTGGAGGCTTTGCATCACTCGGACTGACCGGAATGCTTGCTCAGGATGGATTCTTTGCAAACAAGGCAATGGCGAGTAGTGCATCATCCTATGTCAATCCCCTCGCTCCCAAAAACTCGGCTTTTCCAGGAAAAGCGAAGTCGGTTATTTTTCTATTTATGTACGGTGGACCCAGTCAGGTGGACACCTTCGACTACAAACCTAACCTCTACCCATTGGATGGAAAAACCATCAAGGTTAAAACTTTTGGACGCGGAGGAAAAAGAAATGAAAGCCGGGTGGTTGGTCCAAAGTGGAAATTCAAACCATATGGAGAATGTGGTAAGTATGTCTCCGATCTTTTTCCTCATGTCGGTTCATGTGTAGACGATATTGCATTCCTACACTCGATGAAAGCCGAGTCCCCCATTCACGGATCCGCCATGCTGATGATGAACGCAGGCAACTTACTTTCGGGACACCCATCACTGGGTTCCTGGGTGAACTACGGACTGGGCAGCGTGAATGAAAACCTGCCAGGCTACGTTGTGATGCTCGACAAAACTGGCGGTCCAATCAGTGGCGCCAAAAACTGGTCCAGTGGATATATGCCAGCAAGTTACCAGGGAACAGTGCTTCGCTCACAGGGATCTCCAATCCTTGACCTGGAGAACTCACACGGTATCCCCCGCCCTCAGCAGCGCACCATGTTGGATCACCTGAGAACCATGAATGAGGGTCACCTCTCCGAACGCTACGACAATACCAACTTAGCCGCTCGGGTAGCATCGTACGAACTTGCATACAAAATGCAGGCCTCTGCTCCTGAAGCAGTTGATGTGGACAAAGAGCCCGGCCACATAAAAGATTTATATGGTATGGATGGTTCCAACACCGAGGACTTTGGCCGAAAGTGCTTACTTGCACGCAGACTGGTCGAACGTGGAGTGCGCTTTATTCAAATTTATTCCGGTGGTCACCATAACGACAATAATTGGGATGCCCATGGCGACTTGGTCAAAAACCATTCCTACCATGCCGGAAATACCGACAAACCGATTGCCGGTTTACTCAAGGATTTAAAACAGCGAGGACTGCTTGATGAAACGCTCGTGGTCTGGGGCGGTGAATTTGGCCGCCAACCCACGGCTGAATATAAAGAAGGCACCGGTCGTGATCATAACTCCTGGGGATTCACCATGTGGATGGCAGGTGGTGGTATAAAAGGTGGGGTAAGCGTGGGAGAAACCGACGAACTCGGAAGCCAAGCTGTAAAGGATCGCTTTCATGTCCGCCGTTTGCATGCGACAATCTTAAACCAGCTTGGACTCGATCCGAACAACCTTTCCTATTTCCACGGAGGCCTGGATAAAAGCCTCGTTGGAGTTGAGGG
>JBMYOA010000120.1:0-5518 GCA_049598825.1 Opitutales bacterium
GGACTCATCGAAAGGGCACGATTGAACGGATACATGGAGGCTACGCTTTCCAAAGCCGCAGGGTCCAAAGTAAGCGGATTGAAGTTTCGTAATCTTGGGTGGAGCGGAGATACGGTGTTCAATGATGCCCGTTCCTACTTCGGTAAGCCAAAGGAGGGTAGGGATCGAATGGCGAAAATCATCGCGGAATGGAAGCCCAATGTGGTCTTTTTGAATTATGGAGCAGAGGTCGTGCTGTCCAAAGGTGTTCCATGGACAGACGAACCATCCGTCAAAAAAGGATCGGCAGGTGATTGGGCAGAAAGTGTGGATATCTTTTTAGAAGGCTATCAGAAACTGATAGAATTAATTCGTGAGAATGCAGGCGGTGGACTCAGAGAGATTGTAGTTATTGCACCCCCACCTTTGGAAAATTTAGGAGAACCTCTTCCGAACCATCAAGACACAAACCAGAGAATGGCTAAAATGTGCGATTTGTTGAGGAACTTTGCCAGCACTAATAAAATCAGGTTTGTTGATCTTTTTACTGCCATGGGTGGCACTAATTCGGGTGAAAAAAGTGTAACCCAATCTCTTACTCATGATGGTTTACACTTTAAGGATTATGGTTACCAAGTCTTGGCTAAACATTTGGCTTCGGGTTTGGGATATGCCCAGGAGGGTTTGGGTTTTTCAGATCCATTGTCCCAGAAACTTAAAGATACCATTGTTGAGAAAAACCGCTTGTTTTTTCATCGCTGGCGTCCGGCCAATGAAACATACCTTTTCCTTTTCCGTAAGCATGAGCAGGGTAACAATGCTAAGGAGATCCCACAGTTTGATCCCATTATTGAAAAGCAGGAAGTTGAAATTGAAAAAATAAGGGATCAATTACTCAAAAAAGAAGCGATCAACTAGAAATATTTATTTCCCAAATCATGAAAAAGTCTGTTTTCATCCTGTTCTCCCTATTTATCACTTTGGGTCTTTTGCATGCCCAGCGTGGATTAACCAAGATCCCTGACACATCTATTCAGGCGCAACTGGATGCGTTTATCCTTCCAGAAGGGGCCAAGATCAATCTCTTTGCGAGCGAGCCGGTTGTGCGAAACCCCATTCATATGAACTGGGATTCCAAGGGCAGATTATGGGTAGTGGGCAGTCCTTTGTATCCACATATTAAACCGGGGCAGGAGGAGTCGGACCAGTTGGTCATACTCGAGGACACGACCGGAGACGGGGTGGCAGACAAGCATACGGTGTTTGCGGATGACCTCCATATCCCGACAGGGGTACTCCCCGGGGACGGTGGTGTCTATGTAGCCAATAGTAATGATGTCCTGTTTTTGAAAGACACCAATGGTGATGGGAAAGCGGATCATCGGGAGGTGATTCTTTCCGGCTTTGGCACGGAGGATACACATCATATCGTACATACTTTTAGGTGGGGCCCGGAAGGCATGATGTGGCTCAATCAATCCATCTATATTCATACGCATTTGGATACACCCTATGGTATTCGCAGGCTACTTGGAGGAGGAATGTGGCACTACCGCCCAGAAACCCGACGATCAGAAGTCTTCATGAAAGGCTTAGTCAATCCATGGGGGCATGTTTTTGATGAGTGGGGACAAAGCTTTATGACGGATGGAGCTGGCGGACAGGGAATCAATTTTGTTTATCCACGTTCCGTCTTTGTTGCTTCCCCAGGTGCACCTCGTAGGGTGCAGGGACTCAATCCGGGACAGCCCAAGTTGTGCGGGTTGGAAGTCTTGTCGGGTAGTCATATTCCTGAGCATTGGCGGGGTGCTTTGGCTTCACCTGATTTTCGTGGTCATCGAATTAAAACATACCGCCTGAGTGATAAGGGAAGTGCTTACGAATCGAGAGAATATAAGGAATTACTAGCATCCAGGCATGGGGCGTTTCGTCCCATCGATGTCAAAATGGGACCCGACGGAGCCATTTATGTGGCTGATCTGTACAACCCAATTATTCAACATGGAGAAGTGGATTTTCGGGATCCACGGCGGGATCATAAACATGGCAGGATTTGGCGGATTAGTTTTCCCGAAAATCCCCCGGCCCCCTTTACCAAGCCTGCCGAAATGGACTCCAAAGCTTTAGCAGAAGCCTTACTTTTTTCCGAAGAGAATATTGTCAGGGAGTTGGCCACGGCTGAATTACGAACCCGCAAACCTGATGAAATGCTGTCAGCTTTAAATTCTTTTCCATTGAAGGATGATATACATGTAGTCCGGCGGGTCTGGGCAACCCAGGCTTTGAATCAATTGGATATTGGGTTGGCTAAACAATTGACCAAATCGAAATCACATAAGGCCAGGGCAGCCGGTCTGCGTGCTATTTACTATGATGCATCCAATAAGAAATATAAAAATATCCTTTCCATTGCGGAAGTAGCTGTCTCGGATCCTTCTCCTCATGTCCGTCTATGGGGGGTAAGCTTGTTGGCTCAATTGGATGACCCCCAAACCGTAGCCATTGCTCTGCGTGCACTCGAGGGGGTTGTGGTTGATGACTTTTTGGACTTTGCCGTCTGGTCCATATGCAGAGAGCATCGCGACCGCTGGGTGAATGAGATGAAAACGAAAGGGGAGAATCCATTCGACAGTTTGGCCCAACTTCTCTTTGCGTCTTCTGCAATCGGAGAACCTCTGGGTGCTGATCAAATCTTAGCTTCGATTGCCAATGGTAAGATCAAAGACGACCAAAAAGTCTGGGAGGTGGCCAATTGGATTGCAGATAAAGGTACTCCAGCTCATCTCCAAAAATTGCTTGGACTCGCTCAGAAAACAAGCTCGGTTAGCCACCAGCATGCGTATTTGAATGCCATGCTTACTGCAAAGAAGATTCGAAAAATTAATCCATCAGGAAGTCTGGATTCGGTATTGAAGTTTTTGCAAAGCGAAAATGACACGGTGTGGAGCACGGCGGTTGAATTGGCAGGGTTATGGAAACTGGATTCCGCCCGTCCCAACTTGGAAACCATTTTGAAGCAAACTGACTCCAAGCAGGTGAGAAAGAATGCGGCCATCAATTCCTTAATCGCAATGGGTGGAGAAAAGACGCGCAAATTTTTTGATGAGCGAATTCAAAATCCACAGGTTCCTTATCCACTTAAGTCCATGTTGATTAAAGGTCAGATGAAAATACAGCCAATATTGGCAGCCCGTCGGGCTGTCACGCTATTGCGGAATCTTCCGGAAGGGCAGGAACCTAATGATTTAATCGCTGCCTTCATTGCCAACAAAGGGGCCACCCAGGCACTGACCAAAGAACTGCAGAATGGTAAGTTACCTGAGGATGTGGCATTGAAGGGCATGCAGTTGGCGGAAAGTGCGCCCACACGGCCAGAGGCTCTTATCAAAGCCTTGCAAAATGCCGGAGGTTTGAAGCCGATGAAAATGAGCCTTTCGAAAGAGGAAATGATTGCGATGATCGAACGGGTCAATTCGAAGGGAAATGCGGCGAGAGGAGAGAGCGTCTATCGACGTGAAAATTTGCAGTGCATTGCCTGTCATGCAATTGGTGAGGTGGGCGGCGTGATCGGGCCGAATTTAGTTTCGATTGGTGCCAGTGCCCCGGTTGACTACTTGATCGAGTCACTCCTTGAACCAAGTAAGAAAATTAAGGAAGGCTATCACACCAACCTGATTACCCTTAAAAATGGTGATTCTCACGCGGGTGGTATTCTGAGTGAGACCGACACGGAAGTGGTTATTCGTGATCTTACCGGGAAGCAAAACCGCATTGCAAAGACAGACATCACAAGCCAGACGATTTCACCCGTTTCTCTGATGCCGGTCGGGTTGACTACTCAATTGCGCGAGGATGAGTTTGTTGATCTTGTACGATTCATGGTGGAGCTTGGAAAAGAAGGAAAGTTCAAAACCACTACCCAGCGTTTTGCCCGCAAATGGGATGTTTTACCTGTCAATTCTCCGAATCCAGGAACCATCCATCATTATGGTGCGAAAATGTTTACACAGGAATTTGACGGCTATGAATGGAGACCATTCTATGCCATGGTTGGCGGAGGAATCCCGTTTGAAGAAGTACCGGTGGCTCTTAATCGGAGAGGAGACAAGTACCAAGTTTTACGCACGCAAGTCGATGTGGTAAAAAAAGGAAATCATAAGGTGCGGTTAAAAGGAAATTTAGGTGACTTGAATCTGTTTCTTGGTGACCAGGAGGTTGAGATTCCCGCTGGTGGTGATCAAGCCGACCTCTTGATTGACTTCAAAAAAGCAGGAAAACAGAACCTGCTCGTCGTGGTTAATGGGCGAGGTACCGACGGTCATTTTGTCCTCGAAGCACTGTCTGAGGATTTAAGGGTTATTAATACTTTATAGAAATGGTTATAGGAAGAGGCATTTTTCTATTCCTTACTTTATTTGCAGGTCATCTCGTTTTAGGTAAGCCCCTGATTGTAGCTCACCGGGGTGCTTCTTTTGATGCTCCGGAAAATACATTGCCTGCCTTTGAATTGGCATGGGAACAGGGCGCAGATGCAATTGAGGGAGACTTCCTTCTTACCAAAGATAATCGGATTGTATGCATTCATGACAAAACGACCAAGAGGTTGGCCGAGCAAAATTTGGTTGTGGTAGAATCCACTCTTGAGCAATTGAAGACACTCGATGTGGGTTCATGGAAAAATAAGAAGTATACAGGGACTCAGATACCCACCATAAGTGAAGTTTTTGCCACTGTTCCGAAGGGAAAGATTTTCTTTGTTGAGGTAAAATGCGGTCCTGAGATCATTCCTTATTTAATCAAAGAAATTAAGAAATCTGATCTGAAAATGGATCAGGTGCGGTTGATTTGCTTTAACAAGGAAGTAATAAAAGTATTTAAAGAAACAATGCCTGACTACAAGGCTTTCTGGCTCACTGGCTTCAAGAAAAAGAATGGATCGTGGAAGCCTACATTGGAAGAGGTGATAGGCACTCTTCAAGCTTGTAAAGCGGATGGATTGGATTCCCATCACTCGATACCACCGGAGTTTTCCAAAGCTGTTTTAGCAGCAGGGTTTGAGTGGCATGCGTGGACTATCAACGATGTTATAACAGCAAAAGGATTGGCAAAAAGAAATATCTACTCGATCACCACCGATCGGCCTAAACTGATTGGTTCAGGTCTTAGCAAGTAGACTGCATGTAGATTTTAAATTATCAATTTTTGCCTTTTGGGATTGGTATTAAAAATATTTAGATTTGAATATTTCAACTTATGCGAAAAGGAACTAATCCCTTATTTCTGAAGTTCATGCCTGCAAAACTCTTATCGCCCTTGATCGGCTGGTTTTGGAGTTTGCTCATAAGTGTTATTTTTTTGGATGGAGCCAGTTATAAATCCAATCTGAGAAATGATGTAACGCGTCCCTATATAAGCAACGAGTTGTGGCCTAATCCTCAAATGGACTGGCAATTGAAGATGGGGAAGATGGAGGTGATGATTAGTAAAGTTGGTAAAACCCACGACATTCATTTGCTCACCCATCAATTAAAACCTGAAT
>JBMYOA010000121.1:0-5464 GCA_049598825.1 Opitutales bacterium
CCCAGACCACCGCCATAGCCGGCTAATTCAAGGTAGGCACGGCCAATGATTCTTTCTTCATTATCAATGACCCTGCACGCTCCTTCCCAATACGCATTATCTGCCTGCAGTCCGTAAAATTCCTGGTTATTGATCAAAGGCTCGATCCGGTAAGTCAGTTTTCCTTTTTTCGGATGATCCACTTCAATTTTCACGGTTGTGGGATAAGTAAGACCCGTCTTCGGGCTCGTCCATTCCTTTTCCTCCACCCACGAAAAACGATCTGCATAGACACCGTCCACTCCTCCTTCACGGTCGATCCAATACACCGCTGACCATCGGTCACTCCCACCATCTTCCTTGCGTAAGCGGTAAGCTTTGACCTCGGTCCCGTCAAAGAGTTGCATGCATGTCCAATCCCACCCGGCGAGCCCATCACCCAACTGGCTTGAGGAAATTTCATGATCCATCCAGGCTTCGCCTTTCACCTTTAATTCTTTCCCTTGATACAAAAGCATGCCGGTTGCTTTGAGTCGCGTGTAAGACCAATACCAACTGACCGATGCAGGATCATCCCCCTTTCGACTAAGCCCCCTCTCTCCAAAACGGATTATGGGCTTCGCGGGATTTAGCTGTAATTCCAGCCTCCCGCCTTTGGGGTATTGAGTAATCAATGAATGCCCGGAACCATCTTTGGATATTTCAGCCTGAATCCCTGCCACACGAAAGGACATGGTTTGAGAATCAGCCCGAGCCTGCCAACCCTCCCGCATCACCCGTTCAGTATGTAAGTATCGCCCCTCATTCAGATCACTCAATGCACTGTGAGCGAGATAGAGCTGTTTATTTCCAAAGGGTGCCTCTGCCGATTGATTGGATTCCCTGGGATCTCCAGCCAAACGAAAAACGGTGGACTGAAACCCAAATTCCTCCCCGCTATCCTCCACTTCCAAATGCCCCACCCAGTACCACCACTCCAATCCATAGGCCCGATGTGCTCCATGATCCCTCGGGAACGATGGTTTGTAATCAGGCGTAGGCACGAGATAACCTTTTGCAGAATGCCCGGGAGGCTGAATCCATTCTCCGCGAAGAGTTGCCAATAAGGTTACAGTAAAAAGTAAGGGTACAATCTTCATCTTCTTCTCATTCTCCAAAAAGTCGCCGAACACACTCCCGATGCAAACCCAATCAAAACCAGCAGAAATCCAAAAAGCAGGATTTCCCCGACAGGAATAGTCCAAAGCAGGGTCCATCCGAACGACTGCACATTAATCACAAAAATCAACAACCACCCCATCGCCAGTCCGGCCATGACTCCGCTCACCCAAGCCGCCAGGCCGATTCCACCGCCCTCCAAGCCTGCTGACAGGATGAAACGGGAAGTGGAAAAGCCGAGATGTTTCAAGGTCTGCCAGGTCTGGGTGGATTCATCAAAAATCGATAGTAAGCCCAGCAGCAAACCGGCAAAGGCAACGACCAGTCCAATAATACTCAACGCATGGGTTGCCTGAAAAGTCTGTTCGAAAATTCCAATAGCCACATCTCTAAGCTCTTTCTCATCCCGTACATCCAAGCCTGGATACGCCAGTCTCAATCGGTCCCTGGTTTCCTTCACCTCGTCGGAATCAGTGAGATAAAGGCTCGCATTAATTGGCCGGTCCGTGCCCACCCATTCCACCCATTTGTCTTGATCGACTGCAGCCATTCCAAACTCATTTCCGTAGTCACAAAATATACCAAACGGGGAAATTTTCTTTTTTCCTGCCGGGGTATCTAACTCGACCACCCCCCCGTTAAGAACCTCGAATCTCCTGGCAAAAGTTTCACTCACCAAGGCAGCTTCCGCACCATCAATCACTTGCAGCTCGCCCGGTTTCTTTAACCAAATCTGCCGGGCTTTCTCACTCCAATGCTCCAGGTCGACTCCCGCAAGCACCGTAATCCCCTTTGCTGGCTTGGCATAGCAAATCCTCATAATATCTGCATACTCAATATTGGGATCTTCCAGCAGTTCTTTCATCACCACGGGGTCAATTCCGTTCAAACTTCCCGCCCCCGTCACCCCGCTCTCAGATACATAAAGATCAGCCTGGAAACGGACATCAAACCATTCCTCAATCGTATCCCGAAAACTTCCGATCATTTGAAACATCCCCGTGACCATACTAACCGCTACCACTAACCCTGCCACCGCCAAACGGTGACGACTGGATCCATCGAGCAAGCGACTACAGGCAAGCCGGGAAACGGGGCCAGTGGCGAACGGACGAAACCATTTGGCAAGAAAAACTAATAAATGCCCGGACAATAAAGCCGAGCCCAGCACCCAACACCCGGCCGCCACAAAACCACCGGCAGGCATCTTCGAACCTCCGGTCATTTCGTAGGGAGGGAAGAGCAAAGCAAGTCCACCCAGGATTAACAAACCAAGCCCCGCATTCGGTTTGCGTAACCAGGAAAAACCGGGAGACCAATCTCCTTTCGCGAGAATCTGAGCCGGTGGTGTCAGTGTGGCATCCCTTGCCGGCAACCAACCCGCCAAGAGGCTAAAGATTATCCCCAAACCTAAACCAATGGACAAATCCATCCCGTTCATCGACAGGGCTTCCACGGATGTGGCAAAATACAAAGCATTGACTGTGTCGGCCAGCATGCCCACGGCACTGAGTGCAAGGATGTGACCAACCCCCACCCCCAAAACCGAACCGATTACTCCAAGAAAAAAAGCCTCCAATAAATAGGTCCAAAATAAAATCCCGCCATCCACTCCCATTGATCGCAAGGTGGCAATTTCGCCGCGTCTTCTCACCACCGCAGCATCAAGAGCCTGCAGAATAAGATAGGCCCCCACCAAAATCGCAATCAGCGAAAGTATTGTCAGATTGAGCCGGAAAGCCGCGGTCATCGCTGCCCGGTCAGCCGCCCGGTTTTCGGTTGGAGAAAGCGATAGATGTTCTGGTAAATCCAGCTGGATTCTACTCTCGATTTCGGAAAGATAGTTTTTATCCTCCCGTTTATCGGTCTGGTTAATCACCACCTCCACACGATTTAATTCCCCGGGTCTGCGAAGAAGATTCTGTACGGTGGGTATATCCGCAAGCACGAGATCATCGGGCAGGTTATTCTCTTCATTCCCGAGGATCATCCTGACTTTCATTTCGCCCTTTCGACCACTGGCCAGAAACGGGATCGTGTCCCCCTCTGACAAGCTTAAATCATTGGCTAATTTTCGACTAACCCAAACTTCATTCTCAGTCCCCAACCAATCGTACCACTCATTATCATCCTCTGAAAATTGAATGCTTTCCCGGGATACTTTGGGCAGGTTCCCCAAAGACAATAAATCAAGACCAATTAATTTCAGCTGTTTGTTCGCTTCGCCATTATTTCGAACCGCGGTCACCGAACCCTCAATCACCGGCACAAGATGCCAGTCAGGATTACCCGCAATTTCACGCACCCGATCCAAATCGTTCTGCTGTAATCTTTGATTGGGCGACTCAATCAGAAAGTCACTCTGTCCCGAAATTGCCTGATTAAAGAGACCAAAATTTGCGGAGGCTGCCCGACTGGCCTGCCGGATGCCATTGAACGCCCCGACACCCACGGCGACAATTCCGATAAGCAATGCGTAATGCCCCGCCCTTTTCCGCCAATGCCTGAAGGTGGTTTTGGTTAAGAGGAACCAAGCAATCTGTAATCGGGACGGCAAAGGTTTCACCAAACTTAGGAAACAAGTAAGCCGTCTTGCATCGTAATCACCCGGTCACAAATACGGGTCGATTCCCGGTCGTGCGTCACCAAAAGAATCGACACCTTGTACTCATCGGAAAGACTCTTTAATAAATCCAATACTTGGGCACCGGTTTCGGTATCCAAACTTCCGGTGGGCTCATCGGCCAGGACCAAATTGGGCTGATGGATCAATGCCCGTGCGATTGCCACCCGCTGTCGTTCTCCCCCGCTTAAAGTATCAGGGAAATGATCCAAGCGGTGACTCATCCCCACCCGCTCCATAAGTTCCTGAACCCGGGAGGATCGCTCCGTCTTCCCCATCCCGGCCAACTGGGCAGAAAATTCAACATTTTCGAATGCACTGAGGGTGGGAAGCAGATGAAAGGATTGAAAAACATAACCGACCTGCTCTCTTCGGACTTTTTCAAGATCACGGGGATCTAAATTACTCAAATCCTGCTCGCCTACGACAACCTTTCCCCGATCCACTCCTTCAATCCCACAAATACAATTTAACAAAGTCGACTTGCCACTTCCACTCGGCCCCATCAGTGCCACCCGCTCGCCCTCTCCAATCGTTAGATCAATTCCACGAAGCACATCCACACGACCAAATGATTTGTGCACGCCCGAAAGTTGGAGGGAAACGGAAGAATTTTCTGTTAATTTCAAGATTACCAATGATATGGGCAAGTGAAGAAACCCCAAGGTTATCTTTATTTTCTAAATTGAAAGTTGAATCGCAAAATTGAGGATAAAAAACAACAGTTCTTGATTCCAACACATATTCTGCTTGAAAGAATCAGGCTTCAATCTAGATTTTCAGGTTCACTATGAACTACCCAGAATATTTAAAAGAAATCGAAGAACGTGAATCCCAGGGATTAAGCCCCAAGCCTATTGACCGGGCTGATTTGCTTGCTGAAATCATCACGCAGATCAAGGACACATCAAACGAGCACCGCAATGCATCGCTTGACTTTTTTATCTTCAACACCCTGCCAGGCACAACCCCCGCAGCAGGAGAAAAAGCAGGCTTTCTTAAAGAAATCATTCTCGGCCAATCGATTGTTGAGGAAATTACCCCAACCTTTGCCTTTGAATTACTCTCTCACATGAAGGGCGGTCCTTCTGTGGAAGTGCTCTTAGATTTGGCTTTAGGCGAAGATGTGGGAATTGCCCAGCAAGCGGCTGAAGTTCTTAAAACTCAGGTATTTTTGTACGAAGCAGATACCGATCGTTTGGAAGAAGCCTTCAAGGAAGGCAATGCGTTGGCCAAAGAAATTTTGGAAAGCTACGCTCAGGCTGAATTTTTCACCCAACTTCCGGAAGTTGACGAGACCATCGAGGTGGTCACCTACATTGCCGCCGAGGGGGATATTTCCACCGACTTGCTCTCACCGGGTAATCAGGCACACTCTCGTTCCGACCGTGAATTGCATGGGAAATGCCTGATTTCCGAATCGGCCCAGGCGGAAATCACCGCACTGAAAAACCAGCACCCGGACAAGCGGGTCATGTTAATTGCTGAAAAGGGAACCATGGGCGTCGGTTCGTCGAGAATGTCGGGGGTAAACAATGTTGCCCTCTGGACCGGCAAACAGGCCAGCAAATATGTTCCGTTTGTAAATTTTGCCCCCATCGTTGCCGGAACCAATGGAGTTTCTCCTATCTTTCTTACCACTGTCAGTGTTACTGGGGGTATCGGAATCGACCTCAATAACTGGGTTAAAAAAGTGGATGCAGA
>JBMYOA010000122.1:0-5444 GCA_049598825.1 Opitutales bacterium
TCACTCAACAAATGGATCGCACTCGCCAAAAATGATAAATCCTTACCCGGGAATATCCAAAACCTTGCCAAGAAAGCAGAGAAGGACCGAAAGGATAGTGAAAAAGATACTCTAAGGTCTCACTTCATCCAATATATCTACTCAAAAGCACCTGCTGGCACTTTAAGTCTAAGAAAACAAGTTAATGAATTGAATGGTGAGATTCAAAAACTGGACTCCGAAGTTAAATCAGCAACCGATGCCATAACCAATTACAAAAAAACCTTCCGCTCCATGCTTGTTTCTCAATCAGGAAATAAGAGAATGGTACGAATTCTCCCTCGCGGGAACTGGTTGGATAAAACCGGCGAAGTGGTCGAACCGGCTATTCCTGAATTCATGGGAAAGTTGGATATCGAAAATCGCAAAGCAAACCGTCTGGATTTGGCCAAGTGGGTGGTTTCAGAAGATAATCCCCTACCCGCTCGTGCATTTACAAATCGAATATGGAAAATCTTTTTTGGATACGGACTGTCCCGAAGACTTGAGGATTTGGGGGGGCAGGGAGAACCTCCCACTCATCCCCAACTTCTTGATTATCTGTCGAACGAATTTCGTAATAATGGGTGGGATATTAAACAGTTAATTCGTACTTTGGTTACCTCCGATGCTTATAAACAAAGCTCCGTACCTACAGAAAAATTAGCCACGGCCGATCCTCTTAACCGCCTGTACGCAAGACAATCAAGGTTTCGGGTGGATGCAGAATTCGTTCGTGATACCGCCCTGTCGATCAGTGGACTCTTGGTTTCTGAAATTGGAGGAACCAGCGTGAAGCCCTATCAACCCGCCGGGTATTGGCAGCACTTGAATTTCCCTGCCCGTAAGTGGCAGGCAGGTATGGGAGATGATCTCTATCGCAGAGGTCTCTACACTTTCCATTGCCGTAGCTTCACTCATCCAGCCATGCTCGCCTTTGATGCCCCAAGTCGTGAGGAATGTACCGCTGAAAGGCCCAGATCCAATATTCCCCAGCAAGCCCTTGTGATGCTCAACGATCCGGTCTTTGTGGAAGCAGCCCGGGTATTTGCCGAAAGCGTACTCCGGGATCCCGCAAAGAAAGACCAGGATAAGATCAATCTCGCTTTTGAAAAAGCTCTCACTCGGAAGGCTAACGAGGATGAAATGAAAGTCATGCTGGAACTACTTAATAATCAAAGGACCCGATACCAACAGGATGAGCCAGCTGCTCTCGCATTGCTAAAGACTGGACAAAAGCCTTTCGATGAGAAACTTCCGAAGACAGAGCTCGCTGCCTGGACGAGTGTCTCCCGCACTCTTCTCAATATGTACGAAACCACCGCCCGCTTCTAATTTCGCATAGCCATGAATCCTACTTTTATAAACCGCAGAACTTTTCTTAATCAGGCATCCGTGGGTATTGGTACGGCAGCCCTTTCAAGTATGCTGGCCGGTAATGCCATGGCCAATCCCCAGGCGTGGCCCGCTAACCTACCCCCCCATGCAAAATTAAGCGGCAACCCCAAAGCCAAACGGGTAATTTTTCTCTGTATGGCCGGAGGTCCATCCCATTTGGAGACTTTTGATTACAAACCAAAGCTCAAGGAAATGGACGGCAAGCCCATGCCTGAATCCATTACCAAAGGACAACCCATAGCCCAACTGCAGGGTAAACAATTAAAGTGTTTTGGCCCGCAACTGGAATTCAAAAAATGGGGCAAGTCCGGTCAGTTTTTCAGTTCAGCCTTTCCCAAGATTGGTGAGATCGCAGATGATATGTGTATCATCCGCTCAATGAGCACCGAGCAGATTAATCATGATCCGGCTCACACCTACATGAATACCGGCACTCAAATCTCAGGCCGTCCCAGTATGGGATCGTGGGTCCTTTACGGATTGGGTGCCGAAACCAATAACCTTCCCGGCTTTGTCGTACTAACTTCAGTAGGCGGCGGACAGAATCAACCAATTGCATCACGCCAGTGGCACAGTGGATTTCTTCCGAGTAAATATCAGGGTGTTCATTTTCACAGCAAAGGAGATCCTGTTCTTTATCTGAGCAATCCCGATGGTGTGACGAATAAGGATCAAAGGTCAGTCATCGATTCTGTAAACCAATTAAACCGGATTGGAAACCGAACGCTGCTTGATCCTGAGATTACAACCAAAATCAGCCAATACGAAATGGCATTCCGTATGCAGGCAAGTGTGCCCGATTTAATGGATGTATCCAAGGAACCCAAACATGTACTCGATATGTACGGGGCGAAACCAGGAGATGGTTCTTTTGCCAGTAATTGCTTACTTGCCCGGCGAATGGCAGAACGGGGTGTTCGTTTTATCCATCTTTATCACCGGGGGTGGGATCACCATGGTGGAGTAAAAACCAATGTTCCGAAAACTGCCAACCTGGTCGACCAGGGATCCGCGGCCCTCGTACAGGACTTAAAGCAACGGGGAATGCTCGAAGACACTCTCGTGGTTTGGGGCGGTGAGTTTGGACGGACCCCAATGGCACAGGGAAATGGTCGGGATCATCACATGAAAGGATTTTCTATCTGGATGGCCGGAGGAGGTATCAAAGGAGGAATTTCCTACGGTAATACGGATGAATTGGGGTACAATGCGGAGGAGAATGTAGTCCATGTTCGTGATTTTCATGCCACCATGCTTCATCAATTGGGCATTCAATCGCAATTCTTCACCCATAAGCACCAAGGGCTCGATTTTCGACTGACTGGTGTGGATGAGGAAGCCCATGTGATTAAGGATATTTTAGCATAAATATTTCTTTATCCTTGGATGCATTATATATGCATTCTTGCGATCCTTCGCTTGAATTGATTTCATTGATTTATCAACTATGAGTTCAAATCAAATGGATAAGGGAGAAAACCAACCATCCGCTCCTTTAGCTGAGCGAATGAGGCCGCAAAAATTGGCGGATGTCCGTGGACAGGTTCATCTTTTGGGAAAAGATTGCCTGCTTCCCAAATTGATTAGGGAAAACCGTATCGGGAATTTGATCCTGTCCGGTCCTCCAGGTACCGGCAAAACAACCTTGGCCACGGTAATAGCAGAAGAGAGTGGTTGTAAGTTAATTAAGCTGAACGCAGTTACCTCCAATGTTGCTGAACTTAGGGAGTCTCTCAAGCTGGCCAAATATTATGGTGCCGGAAAGTGTTTTCTCTTTGTTGACGAGATCCACCGATTCAATAAAGCCCAACAGGATTTGCTGCTCCCCGATATTGAGTCAGGCGAAGCACGGCTGATTGGAGCCACCACCCATAACCCGCGATACTATGTAAACGATCCGTTGCTCAGCCGTAGCCAACTCTTCACTCTAAAATCCCTGGAAGTGAGTGAGATTGAAAAAACACTCATTGATTGTCTGCAAGATGAGAAAAGAGGCTTGGGTCTATCCAAATGTTCTTTCGAGGCTAAAGCCATCCTCCAAATTGCCCGTTTGTCTGAGGGCGATTTACGCAAAGCTTATAATATTCTGGAAATCATCGTCGAAGGATTGTCTATCCAAGGAATTATATCGGAAGATACAGTTGCCTTATTTGCCCGTGAAAGAAGCATACGCTATGACCGGGATGAGGATGAACATTATGACACCGCATCCGCCCTGATCAAAAGTATGCGGGGGAATGATCCGGATGCCTCACTTTACTGGCTCGCTAAGATGCTGGTGGGTGGAGAAGACCCGAGATTTATTGCCAGACGGCTGGTGATCTTTGCATCGGAAGATATTGGCTTGGCTGATTCGCGAGGACTGCTGATGGCGGATGCCACCTTTCGTGCCTGTGAAACCATTGGGCTCCCCGAATGTGAGCTCAATCTGGCTCACTGTGTTCTCTTTTTGGCTACATCCCCTAAAAGTAACAGTGCCACCCTCGCCCTTGCGGCAGCCAAACAGGCAATCCGTGACCAACCAGTTCAATCGATTCCTTCGAATATTCAGGACCGGCACGGTAGAAACCAGAAGTACCGAGAGGAGGAGGAAGAGGGTTATCTTTACAGTCACAATTACCCAGAGAACATTTCCGGACAGTCTTATCTCGAAAAGGATCTCAGTCTGTACTCACCAAAATCCGCCGGGACAGAAAAAAGTGTGGCCGACAGATTGGCCTACTGGAGAAGCTTAAAAAGAGAACTCAATCGAAAGAAAAATTGAGAATCAGTGAGTGTATCATGTCGCAAATCGACAGAAAAAATACGCAAATATATATCATAAGTGATTGTCTGCCTTCTTTTTTTCAATAATTTAATTTAATGCTTCGCTTATTTGGAAGAACCACTTTTGGGGTATTTTTATCGCTTGGATTGAACTGTTTTACATCTGCAGCCAAAGAAAAGTTCTTATGGAATTTCGATGAGAAGATTGAGGCTTATAAAGGGGTTGGTAAAGTCACTTTCAAACAACCGGGCCCACGCCCTCCTGAGTTTCCGGATCTGTCCAAAAATAATCAATCCATTCGCCTGGGAGGAAACGGAAGCAGAATTGTAATCCAAGACACGGGAGAGGATAGCCATTATGATTTTACCAACGGGGATGAAATTTCCATCACCGCATGGGTAAAATTGGAAAAATTCAGTGCTCATCCCGCCTATATAATTGGAAAAGGAAGAACCCATAACCCAGGCTTTAGTAAAGATAATCAAAACTGGTCTCTTCGCGTAGTCGGTGAAGATAGCTTGAGTAAACTAAGTTTTCTATTTTCAACCGGGAGTAATAAATGGCACCGTTGGACATCAAAACTGAGCTTTGATCCCTATGCAGGATGGCATTTTATAAGTTTCAGTTATCGTTTTGGAGATCCTGAAAGTATAAAAGCCTGGATTGATTCCTTACCAACTCCAGGTGCGTGGGACCTCAACGGTCCGACCAAGAATCCACCTGTTACTGATAATGATGAAATATGGATTGGCTCTTCCATGGGTGGTAATTCGGGCAACAGCTTTACAGGGTGGTTGGACGAAATAACTCTCAGTCGAAAAATTTTGAATGACAACTTGGTAAAACAAAAATTTAAGCGGGAGGGAGGCCCAAAGGTAGTCAAATGGGAGCCATCCAAAATGCCGGAAATGGGCAAAATCGAATCAGGTCAGGTTTTGGTTCAGATCATCGAAGGTTTAAACTCATTCAAATCTTGGCCCAGAAACCTCGAGCAAAAGATGCCAGGCTCGGAATGGGAACAACCCTCGTTTTTACTGCCAAGAATTCCCTACGCCTACGATTCATGGGGAATTCGGGACAAATGGAATGCCCCAATTTTACTTAGAATGGCGGCGGATCTAAAACTTCCCAGTGGTCAAAACCGCTTCCTGATAAGAGCCCGGGGTCTTTCGAGGCTTTGGATAGATGGAGAGGAAGTTCTTTCCACAAAACCAGCCTCTGGCAGAAGAAACGACGGACATAGCCCCGTTACCCCATTGGC
>JBMYOA010000123.1:0-5443 GCA_049598825.1 Opitutales bacterium
GCGTATAGGAAAAACACAGACAGGAATCACCACAAGACAAAGCAAAATAAAACTCATCCCTTCGCGCTGGATTGCCATGATCACAAGAGCAACAAGGGCACCTACAAATGTAACGGGTTGCCTGACGAGATCATTACTTACGCCAAGTAGGGCAGACTGTAGTTGGGAGGTATCCGAAGTTATACGACTGAGCAAGTCACCTTCCTGATTTTTTTGAAAAAAAGAAACTGGCAGTCTTTGAACTTTTGAAAAAACTTGTAAACGAATTTTTTCAAGCACTCGCAAACCGCAATAATTAATCAAATAACTATTAAAGTAGCCACTCGTACCACGAATTAAAAAAACAGTGGGAAACCAAGCGATGAGGTAAAATAATTCAAAATTCGAAAGAGTAGGGGAGCCTGATCCCTGATCGGGGAAAATCCTGGGGAATACCTGATCGACCATAAAGGGAAGACCAAACCCGCTAGAAACTCCATAGATTAGCCCACAAAACAATGCTCCAACAAATGGCACCCAATAGGGTTTTAAAAAACTAAAGTAAGGAAAAAAACTTTTATAGCCCAGAGTTTCTGGTTCCGGAGCCTTGATTTTCTTATTTGTCATTAGCTTTTAGTCTTCCGGTAATTTTAGCTTGTTCACAAAGATAACTCGAGCTTTCAAACAGACTATTCAATTGAGTATGGCTCATTCTCCACTGCCAATTCCCACTTGCTATACCGGGACTATTAAACCTCGCCTCAGAACCTAGCCCAAGCAGATCCTGCACAGGGACAATAACGAGGGGAGAAACGGTACGGTAAGCAAACCTTAAAAGGTCCCAGGAAGGGTAGTCTCCAGATACATTAAGGTAGGATCGAAAATTTCCACGAATTTCCTCGTCTGCTTTATCATACCATCCGCATGTTGTATCATTGTCATGCGTCCCGAGATACAAAACTAAGTTTTTGGCTAAATTGTGAGGTAAATATAAATTCTTTGAGTCTCCATCAAATGCAAACTGTAAAACAGCCATTCCCGGCAACCCCGCTTGATCCCGCAAACATCGTACTTCATCAGTTATTAACCCCAAATCTTCGGCAAGAAAAGGGCGTTGGGGAAAAGCTTCATTAATTCGAGACCAGAATTTAATTCCTGGACCATTTTCCCAGTGGCCATCCTTGGCAGCACCGCTTGAGGAGGGAATACTCCAATAATCATGAAATGCTCTAAAATGATCAATCCTTACAATATCAAAGATTTCTACTTGTGCCTCCAGACGTTGAATCCACCAAGAAAAGTCATCTTCTTCATGAACTTCCCACCGGTAAAGGGGATTACCCCATGATTGTCCATCTTGATTAAAGTAATCAGGTGGAACACCAGCTACATTTTGAAATGGGAAATTCTCCGAATTCAATTGAAACAAAGATTGATTTGCCCAGACATCAGAAGAATCAGGTGCAGCATATATCGGCAAATCGCCTAGAATTGAGATACCTTTTTCATTGGCATAAGTCTTGAGCTCAGTCCATTGAGAAAAGAACAGATACTGTAAAAATATATGAAAGTTACAGTCATCAGCATATTTAGATTCAATCGAAAGAAAGTCTACCGGACTCCGAAACTCATCTGCCCAGATCCACCAGGGATGATTATTATGAGCTGATTTTAAAGCCTGAAAACATGCAAAAGGTAGGAGCCACGAATATTTTTTCTTAAAAGCTTCAATACTGCCATATTTCAGCTCCAAGGCATTTCGATGACGCTGGAAGTTCGAATAAGCGGTCCGAGCTAAAGGGAAAAACACCTCATAAAGTCCTCCATAATCAGTAGATTCAGCTGGCAGTTCCTGGAGTGGAAATAAATCAGTTTCACTCAATAGACCAATTTCTTGCAGAGGTTTCCAATCTATAAAATAGGGGTTACCTGCATTTGAACAAAATACTTGGTAAGGAGAATCTCCAAAACCAGTTGGACCGAGGGGACAGGTTTGCCAGTAGGAAAAGCCTGCCATTTCAAGAAAATCGACAAAACTCCTCGCTTCTGCACCCAATGAACCAATCCCTTGGGATCCAGGTAAAGAAGAAGGATGAAGAAGCAATCCGGTTGCACGACGATCCATCCAAGAAGGAAGGGACTGCGAGATATGCGAATTAGACATAATGCATATTGTGCGAAATAGGCGCCAGAATTATTTAATCAGCAAAACCCCATCTTTTGGTAAATGGATAGTAAACTAAAAAAGCCCGGCCAATGATTTCATTCTCTGGCACAAATCCCCAAGCCCGACCATCCAGGCTATCCGTAGAATTATCACCCATAGCAAAAAAGGCTTTCTTGCCAGTTGGATTTTCATTCGCCTTGGGCACTTTGATCGTAGCCTGATTTGTTAAGATTCCTTCCGCTCGATAACCAGGATATGCATCTTCTGGAACTGCGTTAGGATCAGACGCCAAATCTTCAACGCGTTTACGATTTCGATCAAAGGCAGTTTTTCCATTCAATGGAACACCGTTTCTGTGAAGAACACCCGGCACGCCTTTACGAACATCGGTGCCATTTGTGAAAATACTTTCGGGCACTTTCATTTGCAAAATATCCCCAGGTTCACCAACCAACCTCTTAATGTAGTATTTGTCTTCCCCGATCTGACTGACAACGCCAGTTCCAATTTTTCGATTAAATTCATCAATCGAGCCAGTCCTAAAAACTGCAGGGTCACCTGATTTCGGATGAACAAAATTATAACTGAAACGATCCACAAATAGTGCATCTCCTAAGAGAATATCAAATCCTAATAAAAGATCCCCTTTATTGAAATGCTTGTCACTTAATTTCAAACGATTGCTCGGGAAACCTTGATCCTGAGTGACAATCAAAGGTAGATCCTGAAGATTCTCAACGCCGGCAAATCTTTTTGCGATCAGTTCATCCAAATCAAATTCAGCTGGTACTCGAAGCACATGATCTTTTCCTCCAACTTCAAACACATACTCACGTACAGTGGCAGGAAAAATAAAAAAACGACCTTCCGGGAATTTGGCATCATCGAAACGAAAACTCATTTGACCTTGAAGCTTAAGGTACAAATTCCCGGAAGACTCGGCCTCCAGGCTAAAGTGAGAAGCTCCCAAAAGTAGTTTATCTACACATCTCCCCACAAAGCCTGGTGTGCTTTCTTTATCCTCATAAACATGAGGTTGCATCCCTGAAAACGACGGGTACATGGAATTGGTTGGAATAATGAAAGGCTGAACAAAAAAACTTCTAATTCCAATGACCACAATCGCTGCAACCAGCAACATCTCCACATTCTCAACCCAGGATTTTTTATGGTAATACAAATCTCCTGATTTCTGGAGTTGGATATCGACCTCTTTGGCTTTTTCTTCCAATTGAGGTCCAGAAAGAGGCTTCTCAGCAAGGGCTTTTTTGAGACCATCATTTGCAGATTCTAAGTTTTTCGCATCATCTTCACTCAAAAGATCTTTTCTGTAGTCGTAGACCTTTTGACCTAAGCGCAAAATTTCTTTGGATCCTTTTTTTTGGGACCGTGTAGCTTTAACAAATTCTTTTTTTGGATTAGCGTCTTTGTTGGTTGTTTCACTCATGAGTAAAATCTTCTAGGTGGTACTTTTAAGAATCTGTACAAAGGCTTCCTGTGGGATGTTCACACTACCAATTTGTTTCATTCTCTTTTTTCCTTCTTTTTGCTTTTCAAGGAGTTTTCTTTTTCTGGAAATGTCTCCGCCATAACATTTGGCAGTAACATCTTTCCTTAGAGCACTAATCGTTTCTCTGGCAATAACCTTTCCTCCAACTGACGCTTGGAGAGCAATTTTAAAAAGTTGCCGGGGTAAAATCTCTTTTAGCTTTGCACAAAGTGCCCTACCCTTTGCTTCAGCTTTGTCTCGATGGACTATGGTCGAAAATGCATCCACAGGTTCATTATTCACTAAAATTTCCATCCTAACCAAAGAAGATTCTACATAATCGGACATATCATAATCCATTGATCCATATCCATGGGTTATGCTTTTCAAACGATCATTAAAATCGACTAGAATTTCATTTAATGGCAAAGCACAGGTCATCATCACCCGAGTCTCGTCAATAGTCTCAGTATCGTTGCAACTACCTCTTTTCTCCGTAACAAGGGCAAGTAGATCTCCAATCGAATTATTCGGGGCATGAATCCTTGCTATGATCGTAGGTTCCTGAATTCGATCAATCAAAGTAACATCCGGTAGCTCTAAGGGGTTATCGATTTCGATCATTTCCCCGGAAGTCATAAAAACACGATAAATCACGCTTGGATAGGTGGAGATTAGATCAAGATCATACTCACGTCTGAGTCTTTCCTGAATAATTTCCATATGCAATAGTCCAAGAAAGCCACAGCGAAAACCAAAACCCAAGGCAACCGAAGTTTCAGATTGGAAAGTAAAGGCGGCGTCATTCAAACGAAGTTTTCCCACGCTCTTCTTCAATTTCTCATAATCTGAGGTGTCCAATGGATATAATCCGCTAAATACCATAGGGCGTACTTCCTTGTATCCAGGAAGCATTTCGGTGGCTGGGTCGTCACTGAGGGTTAAGGTGTCCCCAATTTTTATTTCCGCCACATCCCTAATCCCTGTAACCACATAGCCAACCTCCCCTTCCTGCAATGATTCCATGGGAACAGGAGCGGGACAAAACTTGCCGATCTCCTTGATCTGTGTCTTTCTCTGGTCGCTCATTAAGGTTAAGCTTTTGTTCAAAGGTAAAGTACCAGAAAAAACCCGAACATAGCAGATAACCCCCTTGAACGAGTCAAATTGGTTATCAAATACCAACGCACGACTTTTAGGGTGATCAGCCCAACGCGGTGGAGGTAATCTTTTGACTACGGCTTCGAGTATTTCATCCACCCCAATTCCTGACTTACCACTTGCAAGAATCGCATCCTCAGCTGGGATCGCGAGTGTATCTTCAATTTGCCGCGACACGCGTTCCACATCGGCTGACGGAAGATCAACCTTGTTGATTACCGGAATAATTTCAAGTCCTTGTGTTTCAGCAAGCTGGGCGTTGGCAAGAGTTTGAGCCTCCACACCCTGAGAAGCATCAATGAGGAGCAGGGCTCCCTCACATGCAGCCAAACTTCTCGAAACTTCATAGGAAAAATCGACATGCCCGGGAGTATCAATCAGATTAAATAAATAATCCTGACCATCTGCTGCCCGATAATTTATGGAAACCGGGTGACATTTGATCGTAATCCCCCTTTCCCGCTCCAAATCCATCGAATCCAGTAGCTGATCCTTCATTTCGCGCTCCATAACCGTACGGGTACGCTCAAGGAGTCGATCGGACAGTGTAGTCTTGCCGTGATCGACATGTGCAATGATACAAAAATTTCTGATCTTGTTCGTTTCCACCATTAAATAGTTGACCACTCATATTTTCCTTTCGAGAA
>JBMYOA010000124.1:0-5423 GCA_049598825.1 Opitutales bacterium
GCTACCTGTCCTGCGTAATTGAGAACGGGCGGAACGGCATGCACAGAGATAGCTACTCCAAATAGTAGGATTAGTATCTTGTGAAATAAATACATGCTACGCATGATTGTACGATTATACTGATTTGTCAATATATCAGAAAACTACTCAAATTTTCATCCTTTTACCGTGGAGCATTGCCAGCATTCCAAGAAATTGGACTCCACTTGTTCCCCACATTCATGACATATCCAGGGATCGCCTGTCGTTTCGGAAGACTTACGGAAAGCGGAAATAATTTCTTTTGCCCGACCTGAATCCTCTTTTCTTAGGACACAGACATTGGGATAAATCGCGGGGATGGGAATTTCGGTGATATTGCAAGCGTCCCAATTTCTGAGAACAGTCCTGATACCCGCATCCTGCAAAAGTCCATTTACCAACCCAACGGTGGATGTGTCCCAATGGCGAAAGACTTCATGCATAGCATAGGCTTACCTCTTTTTTACCGCATCCGCAAACCGGCCAATCACCCCATCGAAGGACCCATTGGAAAAGAAGACCACTAAGGATGGTTGAGCAATCTCCCTTTCAAGAAGAAAGCTTTCGAGATCAAGATTGGTAAGGAAGGCATGGCCCTGCTTTCCCTGCCCTTCGATCCGGCGGATCATATTACCCGTATTGATCCGTTGATCCGGGGGAATTTTCTCCGCCCGGTGGACCGCTCCGAGGATGGCGACATCGGCCAGGGCCAGGGCATCGGCAAAACGGTCCTCAAAGACATTGGTGACCGCGGTGTTGCTACGCGGTTCGAAGCAGGCGATAATTTCGCGACCCGGCCAGCGGGCACGCAAGGATTCCAAAGCACCGGCAATCGCGGTGGGATGATGGGCAAAGTCGGAAAGAACCACTAATTTCTCACTGTCGTGGAGGATTTCCTGTCTTCTTTTGACCCCGGCACATTCAGTAAAGTCGGGCAAGTGAGCAGATGCAAAGGGATTGAGGTCTTCCGCACTTGATACATCTCCCGCATCAGTGCACTGAGACAAGACGGAGGCAAGGGTGGCCATGGCGAGGTTGCGGGCATTGAAGAGGCCGGGCATTTTCCATGAGACCTCCATCACAGTCGCACCCAACCAGGAGAGCTTGAATCGGGTGCCCTGCCCGTCCTCGGTAAAATCGACAATGCGAAAATCATTCTCCTCCCCTACCCCGACCGAAATAATCCGGGTCCAGGGGGCATCAGGCAGGGCAAGCAGGTTGGGGTCGTCCCCGTTGCGAAGAACAAATCCATCGGAGGGAACGATCCTCAAAAGGTGGGAAAAACTTCGCGAAATATCCTGCAGGTCACGAAAGATGTCACCGTGATCGAATTCCAGGTTATTCAGAACCAGCACCTTGGGCCGGTAGTGGATAAATTTGCTTCGTTTATCAAAAAAGGCGGAATCATACTCATCCCCTTCAATGACGAAGGGTGCCTTTTCCCCACCAAGTTCATTCCCGGAGGGGAGATCGATCGGTACGCCCCCGATGAGATAGCCGGGGTTCTGCCCTGCCTGGGAGAGGGCAAACGAGGTGAGGGCGGTGGTGGTGGTCTTGCCATGCGTACCGGCGACCACCACGGCCGGACGGTTGCCAATCAAATCCTCCCCGATCAATTGCGGGAGGGAGACAAAATCAATCCTGCGGGTACGCAGCAGATATTCCACCTGGGGATTTCCCCGGGACACGGCGTTACCCACCACGACACGGTCGGGTTGCCAGCTGAGCATTTCCTCTTCGGCGAAGCCTTCAAAAAGCTCGATTCCGGCGGACTCCAGTACATCCGACATCGGCGGATAGACCCCCGCATCTGAACCAGCCACTTCGTGACCCATCTTTTTTAAGAGCACGGCCGCATTGCCCATAGCCGTACCACATACCCCAATAAAAAACACCCGCATGAGTGGGATATTGAAAAAAACACTGAGGAAACGAAAGACAAAAAAGGATTTGCCTCGACTTCGCTCCCTATTTTCAGGAAATCGGAGGGAATGAAGGATGAAAATTTGAAGATTTTAGTAATTGGTAGTGGTGGCCGTGAACATACCCTTGCCAAAGAATGTGCGAAAAGCCCTCTGGTCGAGCAGGTGATGGTGACTCCTGGAAATGGGGGAATAAACCGGGAATTCACTTCCTTTGCGGTGAGTGTGGAAGACAATCAGGGAATTGTATCGCTGGCCCAGAGTGAAAATATTGATTTGGTGGTGGTCGGCCCCGAGGTCCCTCTGTGCAATGGGTTGGTGGATGACCTGAAGGCGGTCGGAATTCTCGCCTACGGTCCGGATGCCGCAGGTGCCCAACTCGAAGGAAGCAAGGCCTACACCAAGGACTTTCTGGCCAAATATTCCGTACCCACGGCAGCCTATGGCAATTTTTCCGAGGTTGCCCCGGCCCTGCAATATTTAGAGGGGTGCCAACTGCCAGTGGTCGTCAAAGCGAGCGGACTGGCCGCGGGCAAGGGTGTATTGATCTGCGAAAATTTGGAAGAGGCCAGGGCCGCGGTGGAGGATATGCTCAGCGGAGAGAGCTTTGGCGAGAGCGGTAAGGAAGTGGTGATTGAGGAATTTCTTGAGGGAGAGGAAGCTTCCCTGCATTTAATTTGCTCGGGCGAGAGCTATGTCGCTATGCCCATGAGCCAGGATCATAAAAAAGTGGGCGAAGGCGATGCCGGACTAAACACCGGAGGGATGGGTGCATACGCCCCGACTTCCGTGGTCACCCCGGGCATGCTGGCCCAGTATGAGGAGGACATCGTAAAGCCGACCCTGGCTGGATTGAAAGCGGAGGGCGTGGATTTTCGTGGGACTCTCTACATTGGATTGATGCTCACGGAGAGCGGAGCGAAGGTCTTGGAATTTAATGTACGGTTTGGAGATCCGGAGACGCAGGTGATTCTTCCCCTGCTCGCGGATGATCTGGTGGAACTCCTTTTAAAATCCGCCCGGGGTGAGCCGATGCCGGAGTCCGTGGCGTTTAAAGACGAATCTGCAATGGTGGTGGTGCTGGCAAGCAATGGATATCCGGGTGCTTATCCCAAGGGAGAAGTGATCACTGAGCCGGAGACACCGATTGCGGATGCTGTCCTGATACATGCCGGCACCCAGGAAAAGGACGGACAGGTCGTGACCGCAGGAGGCCGGGTACTCGGAGCCGTGGGAACGGGCACGACGCTTTCCGAAGCGAAGGATCGAGCTTACGAACTCGTGGAGGCGGTGAGCTTTGAGAGCAAATATTTCCGCTCAGATATCGGACACCGCGAATTTTCCCGAACCTGATACGATTAACCCTTGCTTTTTTAGCTTCCGATTGGAAAAGTAAAAGCTCACCAAAATGGGACGAAAAAGCAGAGAAAAAAAGGAACGGAAAAAAGAAAAACTGGTTGTTTTTGTCTGCACCGCGAATGTCTGCCGTAGTCCGATGGCGGAAAAGCTATTTGAAGAAGCCCTGGAAAAGGCTGAGATTAAGAAAAATATTAAGGTCTTTTCCGCCGGTATTTCTGCCATGGATGGAGATCAGGCATCCGAAAACTCGATCCAGGCATGTGAAGAAATTGGGCTCGATCTCAAGGACCATCGGAGTGCCGCCCTTACCCGGGCAACGGCGGAGAATGCATCCGCCATTTTTTGCATGACGGAATCCCACCGGGCTCTCCTGCAAATGTATTTTGATCTTCCCGAAAAAACCAGAATCTTCTTGATGCGAGAATTTATGGAAGAAGGGAATAAAGAACTACCCGATCCATACGGTCAGAGCATGGAGGTATATCGCGATTGTCGGGAAAATATGAAGGAAGCCCTCCCCTCCTTAGTAAACTGGGTTGAGAAAAACCTGTAATCTTTTATTTTAAATAACAATGAGTACCACCGCCGTAGCCGAACCCACTCTTACCAAAGCCTTGGACGACCGCCCCCTAGCTGAGCTCGATCCTGCCATTCATGCCGTCCTCGAAGACGAGAAGCAGAGACAGAGCACGCACATCGAACTGATCGCCTCTGAAAACTTTACGCTTCCAGCGATTATTGAAACCACAGGCAGTGTGCTCACCAACAAATATGCCGAAGGATATCCGGCCAAGCGCTACTACGGCGGATGCGAACATGTGGATGTGGCTGAAAGTCTTGCGATTGAGAGAGCAAAAACTTTGTTCGGTGCCGAATATGCCAATGTGCAACCACACTCAGGAAGTCAGGCCAACACCGCCGTGTACTTTGCCATGCTGCAACCGGGTGACAAAATTTTGACGATGAGCCTGCAGGATGGCGGACACTTGACCCATGGTCATCCCAAAAACTGCAGTGGTATGCTCTACAATGTGGTAAACTACGGGGTAAATCCAGAAACCGGCTACATTGACTATGACGAAATTCAAAGGTTGGCTGAAACAGAGAAGCCAAAGTTGATAACTGTGGGGGCTTCCGCTTATCCTCGAACCATTGATTTCGAAAGAATGGGAGCGATTGCCAAAGCAAATGGTGCCCTTCTGCTTGCGGACATCGCCCACATTGCCGGGTTGGTGGCTGCCGGATTGCATCCTTCACCCGTTCCTCATGCAGATTTTGTAACCACTACCACGCACAAAACTTTGCGCGGTCCACGGGGCGGACTCATCCTCTGCAAAGAAGAATACGGTAAGGCGATCGATTCTGCAGTGTTTCCAGGAAACCAGGGCGGACCCTTGATGCATGTCATCGCCGCCAAAGCGGTATGTTTTGGGGAAGCCGCGAAGGAAGATTTCAAGCATTACCAGCAACAAGTGAAAAACAACTCCAAGTGCCTGGCTGAATCCTTGACCGCAAAAGGGTTCCACTTGGTGAGTGGAGGGAGCGATAACCACCTCATGCTGCTGGATCTCCGTCCGTCCCATCCGGACCTGACCGGAAAGCAGGGCCAGCTTGCCCTTGAAAAGGCGAATGTAACCCTCAATCGAAACACGGTACCGGGAGAAACCCGGAGCCCTTTTCAGACGAGTGGACTACGAATTGGAACACCTGCGGTCACATCCAGAGGGATGCGTGAAGATTCGATGACAGAAATTGCATCGATCATTTCAACCGTTTTGGAAGATATTGAAAATGAATCATCAATAGCGGAAGCTAAACAGAAGGCACTTGCCCTTTGTGCCAATTTTCCCCTACCATACTGATCATTAATTTTGCTCTGTATTCTCAACCCAACTTATAAATCTACTTTTATATGAAAAATTCTCAGCATCGTAAAAAAGGTTTTACCCTGATCGAACTTCTTGTGGTCATTACCATTATTGGAATCTTGGCCGGTATTGCTATTTCTTCCTTCGGAGGGATCTTTGGGGCAGCCGGACAATTAGCAGCTGAGGATTCTCTCAAGACTATTCATAAGAGTCTGGTCCAGAAATACAAAGGTCAGGTAAAATTTCCGAAAGG
>JBMYOA010000125.1:0-5394 GCA_049598825.1 Opitutales bacterium
AGACCTCCGGAATAAGCGAGTATGATTTTCATGGGTTAATAAGAATAATCAATTCAGGATTGAGTAAGTTGACGAAGGATTGCCTTCTGGATATGGAGGCGATTTTCCGCCTGATCAAAAAGGATGGCCTGCGGGGAAGCGAGAACAGATTCAGAAACTTCTTCTCCGGGATGAGTGGGCATGCAGTGCATAAAAAGAGCATCGGGCTTGGCCGAGGCGAGGATACTGTCCGTTACCTGATAGGGTGACATGACGCGTTTTCTTTCCTCCGCTTCCTCTTCGCATCCCATGCTTACCCAGACATCGGTGTAAAGAACATCCGCATCCCCTGCGGCCACAACCGGATCGGTCTGATGTTCGAATGTGGCGGGCAGGTCGTGTTTTTTCAGGTATTGAAGGATTTGTTCTGCCGGTGCGAAGGAAGGAGGGCCGGCGAGGCAGATATTCATGCCGAAGAGGGCACCAGCCAGTATCCAGGAATTGGCCATGTTGCACTGAGTGTCTCCGTAAAAAGTGAGTTTTTTACCGGCCAGAGAATACGGATCCTGGGAGGAACCCGTCTTTTCAAGAATGGTCATGCAGTCGGCAAAGATCTGGCAGGGGTGCAGAAAATCGGTCAGGGCATTGACCACGGGAATCGAGCCAAGCTGGGCAAATTCCTCAATGATATCGTGCCCGTGCGTACGGATAATCAGTCCGTCCAAAAAACGGGAGAGAACCTTGACCGTATCTTCGATGCTCTCCCCGCGGCCGATCTGGGTGGATGACTGATCTAGGATCAAAGGATTTCCGCCGAGCTCCCGGATGCCCACCTCAAAGGACACCCGGGTACGGGTGCTTTTCTTGTGAAAGAGCATACCCCAGGTCTGTCCGGCAAGATCAGCGGTGGGGCGTTGGGCACGGTTTGCCTTGTAGGCAAAAGCGTGGGTAAAGATATCTTTGATTTCTTCGGGTGAAAAATCGTTTTCCTGAAGGAAGTGTTTCATGTGCTTGCTTCGTCGGGTTTGAAAGTTGAAAGGATGGTATCCACGATGCTGATGGCCTGCTCGATTTCCTCATCTTTAACATTGAGAGGCGGGAGGAAGCGGATGGCATGGCCACCGGCTCCAACAACGAGAAGGCCTGCTTCGCGAAGCCTTTTGACTAAGGGTGCCGGGTCGTTCTTGAAAGCAAGGGCGAGCATCAATCCGCGACCGCGAACTTCAGCAACCAGATCTGGATACTTGGTAATAAATTGAGAAAGCTTTTGGTGAAGAATCTCCCCTTTCTGGCGGGTGGCGGAAATCAAATCTTCTTCTTCCAGCACATCGAGCACCGCATGGGCGGCGGAGCAGGCGAGGGGGGATCCTCCAAAAGTGGTGCCGTGACTACCCGGGCCAAAAGCTTCCGCGTAGTCTTCACTGATCCAGATGGCACCAATCGGAAAGCCGCCGCCGAGTCCCTTGGCCATGGCTACGGCACTGGGGATTATTCCGGATTTTTGAAATCCGAGGAATTCCCCGGTACGTCCGATTCCTGCCTGCACTTCATCGAGGAGGAGCATGACCTTTCGCTCGGCACAGATTTTGGACAATTCCTGAAGGAAGGAATCCTCGGCCACATAAATACCGCCTTCCCCCTGAATCGACTCGACCAGAACGGCGGTGGTGTCCGCCGAGATCGCCTGATCGAAGGCTTGGATATCATTGAGGGGCGCAAAAGAGAAAGATGGAAGGAGCGGTTCAAACCCTTTCCGGTACTTGGGGGATGCGGTGGCGGAGAGAGCACCGAGGGTACGTCCATGAAATCCGTTCTCGGCAACGACTATACCATGCCTGGGAGAATCGGGATCTTGATTGCCTGAGAGACGGGCGAGCTTGAGCAGACCTTCATTGGCTTCGGCTCCGCTATTGCAAAAGAGAACTTTGCCCGGGCCAATCTTTTGAACCAGTCTTTTTGCCAGTCTTACCTGTTCAGGAATCGAGAAAAGATTGGAGCAGTGGACGAGTTCGCTTGCCTGGGAGGATACTTGCTTAACCCAATGGGGATGGCTATGCCCGAGGTTGCTTACCGCAATGCCGGTGGTGAAGTCGAGGTATTCCCGGCCTTGCGAATCCCACACCTTGGTTCCCTGGCCGCGGACCACTTCAATTGCCGGAGCGGCGTAATTGGAAACGAGATATTGACTATGCTCTGGCGAAACCATTGGTAATCAAGAAGAGTGAATAATTTCGGTACCGATCCCTTCGTCGGTGAAAATTTCGAGCAAAATACTGTGAGGTAAGCGACCGTCAATAAAGTGTACCCGGTTGACGCCAGAATTTAGGGCATCCACGGCACTGTTCACCTTGGGCAGCATTCCTTTGGCGATCACGCCTTCGCTTTTCAGGGAATCGACCTGGTCGACAGGGAGGCTGGAAAGGAGGGTTTTGGGGTCTTCCGGATTGCGTAGTAAACCCGGAACATCGGAAAGATAGACCAACCGGCGTGCTTTAAGAGCGATAGCGACTTCCGCTGCCACTGTATCCGCATTGACATTGTAACACTGACCATGGTCATCGGCCGCTGTGGAAGAAATGATGGGCATCAGACCTTGATCGAGAGCTTCCTGAACGGGAGCCGTGTTTACCTGTGTAATGGAACCGACAAATCCAAGATCAGGTTCCTGGTCAAGTTTCTGACAATGGAGAATTTCCTTACCGGGTAGCCGTTTGACTTCACAATCGTACGAGCTGACAAATTCAGCCACTTCTGCATTCACTTTTCCATTAAGAACTTCGTCAACCACTCCAATCGTTTGGGCATCGGTTACCCGTAAGCCGTCGATGAAGGTGGCTTCCAATCCACGGTTTTCCAATTCTTTGGTCACCGCCTTGCCTCCGCCATGAACCACCACCACTTGGATGCCCACGAAATTAAGAAAGACCAAATCCTGAGCAACCCGGGAGCGAACAGCAGGATCCGGTGAATCCATAAAGCTGCCTCCGTATTTTACGACAAATACGGATCCACGGAAGCGACGAACATAGGGGAGGGCTTCCAAGAGAATGGCGGCTTTGTTTTGGCTGTCTTCGTATTCGATCATTAAAATTTATTCGCTCTTGTTAAAATTTACATACTCTTCACTGAGGTCATTGCTCCAAATTTCTCCGGAAGCTTTTCCCATGTTCAAGTGTAAGGTGATGGAAAATTCTTTGCCGGACACGATTTCCTTCCATTGGGATTTGTTACCAACCTGGGGCTCTCCTTTTATGAGTGCAGGAATATCATTGTAATGGAGATCCACCTGATCGAAGTCCATTCCCACCTTAGCATAGCCAGCCGCATCAATAATTCTTCCCCAGTTGGGATCAGATCCATACCAGGAGCTTTTTACCAGTAATGAATTGGCCACACAGCGGGCGACTTTTTCGGCATCCTCAGGGGTTTTGGCTCCCGTCACTTTCATCCGTACGAATTTGGTTACTTTTTCCCCGTCGGATACACACTTTTTGGCAAGAGCAGCACACACGGCTTCGACAGCCTCCACGAAGTTTTGCTGAAATTTTTTGGACTCTTTACTGAATTGAATTCCCGAGTTTCCATTGGCCATGAGCAGAACGGTATCATTGGTGCTCATATCACCATCAATGGTGATCCGGTTGAATGATTTGTTTACGGCTTCAGCAAGAATGGATTGAAGTTCCGCATTGGAGGCACCCAGGTCAGTGGTGAGGAAAGCCAGCATAGTGGCCATATTTGGTTCGATCATCCCGGCTCCCTTGACCACCCCACCCACGGTGATCTCTCCCACGGTTGCGGATATTTTGGCAGAGCATGACTTGGTACAGGTGTCCGAGGTGAGGATGGCTTCCTGGAAAGCTTTCGCTCCGTCGTATTCCTGAATGATGTCATCGGCGGCATCCCGAATACCGGCAGTGATCCGGCTCATGGGAAGGGGTTCTCCTATTCTTCCAGTCGAGCAAACCAGCACTTCCTTGGAATGAATATTGAAATGCCGGGCCACTTCCGCAGCCATTTTCTTGGTGTCCAATTCGCCTTGTCTGCCGGTACAGGCATTTGCGTTTCCGCTGTTTGCCACGATTGCATGGCACAAAGTTTTCTCGTCCTGAATTAGGGATTCACAATAGCGAACAGGGGCAGCTCTTACATCATTGGTCGTGAAAACACCAGCCACCGAACATGGTTTTTTTGAATAGATAATACCAAGATCCAGCTTGCCGTTGCGTTTGCCTTTTACATCGCAGTGGACACCTGAGCAAAAGAATCCCCTTGGTTCAGTCAGTGCATCTCCGTCATCATAGAATTTCATAGCAGTCCGGTGGTTTCTTCAAAACCTTCACATATATTCATCGATTGAATCGCCTGTCCTCCTGCTCCTTTGATCAGGTTATCTTCCGTTGAGCAAATAACTACCCGTTGAGTACGGATATCAAGATGAGCAGAAATATCCACCCGGTTGGTGGCAACGACATGGGCGACTTCCGGGAAAGAGCCGGTTGGTAACACATTCACAAAGGGAGAGTTTGCGTAAGCCTGATCCCATGCTTCATAGATTTTGGAGATTTCAGTTTGATCATTGGCAGGCACTGAAATGGTGGTACATATGCCACGGTTCATTGGGGCAAGATGTGGGTGGAAGGAAAGAATCACCTGCTGGCCCGCAAAATGAGTAAGCTGTTCTTCAATTTCGGAAAGGTGGCGGTGTTTTGGTAATCCATAAGCCGATGCATTTTCATTCCTTTCACAATAGAGGAGCTTTTCGGAGGCATTTCTTCCTGCCCCGCTGATTCCGCTCATGCTATTGATCACAATGTCCTTACAGGAAACCAAGCCACTGCGAAGTAAGGGGGCGAGGGGAACAAGAACACTCGTAGGATAGCACCCGGGGGATGCAATCAGGTTGGATTTTTCCCAACTGAGTGAATGCAATTCCGGTAAACCATATTGAGCGACCTTCAGCAATTCCTTCGCGGGATGATCATCGCCGTAAAATTCCTTGTAAGTTTCCGGCGAGTTCAGGCGGAAATCAGCAGACAGGTCGATTACTTTTTTACCTGCTTGCAGAAGAGAAATCGCATAGCTCGCGGCGGTTCCGTGGGGCAGGGCGAGAAAAAAGATATCAAGACCCTCTTGTTGGCACAATTCTTCGATGGAAGGATTGGAAAAGGTAAGATCCTTTGAAAGTCCGACAACTTGTGGAATTATTTTTTCTACGGATTCTCCGGCCAATGAGCGCGAAGTGATGACCGAGAGTTCGATCCGGGGATGGGCCAGCAATAGTTTGACCAATTCACGCCCGGTATACCCGGATGCTCCGATGACGCATGCTTTCATGAGAATATGATTTTAAAATAATAAGGTACGATTTCTAAAAACAACAAACCCCTCGCTGGAAGGGCCGAGGGGTTCGAA
>JBMYOA010000126.1:0-5383 GCA_049598825.1 Opitutales bacterium
TGGAACCATGAACTTGGTTCAATGGATGCTTCTGCCCGTATTGAATGGGCAGTTAATAAATTTGGTAACGGGGCGGTGGCTTCAACCAGTTTTGGTTTACAGAGTGCGGTTATGATCCATCTGGTAACGCAAGCTTCCATTGATATTCCAATTATCTTTGTCGATACTGGCTATTTGTTTCCTGCCACTTACGACTATGCCGCAATCCTTCAGGAGAAACTTAATTTCAAGGTTAAAACATTCTCCGCAAATATGTCACCGGCCTTCCAGGAAGCTGCCTTTGGCAAACTGTGGGAGGAGGGGAAAGAGGGGATGTCTAAGTATAATTACATCAATAAAAAAGAGCCTATGGATCGTGCGCTGCAAGAGTATGGCTCAACCATTTGGCTGGCTGGTTTACGTAAATCTCAGGCGGAATCCCGATCTCATCTGCCTTTTATCGAGAAACAAAACGGTATTTATAAATTATATCCAATCCTCGACTGGACAGATAAAGAGACTTACCAATACTTGCCCCAAAACGATCTTCCCTATCATCCACTCGAAGGAATGGGGTATGAATCATTGGGAGATTGGCATAGTACCAAGAAAATTTCGGAAGTTCAAAATAAAGAAGAGGCACGGCATGGTGGCCACGGTCGGGAGTGCGGATTGCATACTGAATCTCCCGAGGACTTGGATTTCACGATTTAATTTTATGATATTGCCCGACGATAAAACACGCTTACAGGAGTTGATCAAGAGAACCCAGCATCTTTGGAAATTTTTGGAGTGCGATGAAAAAAAGCAAAAGATCTCTGACTTGGAGGTAGAAATGTCGGCTCCTGCTTTTTGGGACGATCAGGCAAACGCAAGAAAGGTGGGTTCCGAAAGTAATCGTCTCAAGCAAACGGTATCGCGTATTGAAGATTTTCGTTCAGAAGTTGAGGACTTGGAAGCTCTTTGCGAGTTATGTGAAGAAGATGAAGACGATCAGGATATGAGTAAGGAGTTTGTTACCACTCTGGAAAACACTCTTTCGCGGATAGATGATCTCGAAGTGGCCAGCTTTTTGAATGAACCTTTTGATGCCCGACCTGCTCTGCTCAGCATTCATGCAGGAGCTGGTGGCACTGAGTCGTGTGATTGGGCGGATATGCTCATGCGGATGTATGTACGATGGGCGGAAAGACGTGGTTATGATGTGGAGATGCAGGATTTACAACCAGGGGAAGAGGCAGGCATCAGCCGCTGCTCCATTCGTATTGATGGGCTTAATGCCTATGGCTATGCCAAAGCTGAGCGGGGTGTCCACCGTCTCGTGAGAATTAGTCCCTTTGATTCAAATAAACGTAGACACACTTCTTTTTGCTCAGTTGATGTGATCGCTGAGATTGAGGATGATGACATTGATATGGATATTCCTGATGATGATTTGAGAATAGATACTTATCGATCAAGCGGTAAGGGCGGGCAGCATGTAAATAAAACGGATTCTGCGGTTCGCCTGACCCATATTCCTACCAATATTGTGGTTCAGTGCCAGAATCAGCGCTCCCAACTGAAAAATAAACAAACAGCCATGAAAGTTTTGAAATCCAGGCTTTATGAAAAACAGCAGGATGAAAAGCGAGCAGAGATGGAAAAATTCTATGGTGAAAAAGGAGAAATGGGATGGGGGAATCAGATTAGAAGTTATGTTTTTCAGCCCTACCAAATGGTCAAGGATTTACGCACTGGCGTAGAAACCTCCGGAGTCCAGGCAGTTATGGATGGTGAGTTGGACCCATTTGTAAATGGCTGGTTACGGGCAGGCTGTCCCCGTCAAAGGAATAAAGAGATTCAAGTCGACGATTAGTATCTCATGAATCAACCCCTGACTGCCGAGGAAGCAAAGCAGTATTCTGAGCATTCTCTTTTTGCCGATAAGTCTTGGCGTTGGTCACCCAATCCATGGCCCTTATCGCCCGATATATGCAGATGGATTGAGGACCTGGGTGAAGCCGCATTGGCATTTTATCACGGGATTGATCTGCTGTACAAAAAGTCGTGGAAGGGGGAATCACTCATTCGAAATGACAGTCTCTATGCTCCATGGGTGGCGGATTATTATGACGCAGGGAAACCGGACTGGTTGATTGAGCATGGTAGATCGGATGCTGTGCGTACGCAAATCCCAGCCGTGCTTCGCCCGGACCTTATCCCGCATGCAGATGGGATCGCCCTTACAGAATTGGATTCTGTCCCGGGAGGAGTTGGTCTTACGGCTCATTTGGAAATCATTTATGATTTGATCGAAAACCCTAAGATGGTAGACAACTTTGGAAATTCTCTTGCAGATGCTGCTGCACAGTTTGGTGGTAAGTCAGCCAATATGGTGATATCAGTAAGTGAAGAAGCCGAGACTTACCTGCCGGAGATGGAGTGGATTTGCCAGCAGTTAGTTGCGTTGGGATTCTCTATCCAGACCTGCAACCCAAATGATTTGGAAATTAAGGGCGATTCCGTTTTGTACCGGGGTGAAAAAGTCAATTTAATCTATCGGTTTTGGGAACTGTTTGACTATGAAAATGTAAAGATCATGCCATCTTTGGCTAGACTGGTAGAAGAGGGTAGCGTTACGGTTACTCCACCAATGAAACCAGTGCAGGAAGAAAAATTATCTTTAGCGCTTTTTCACCATCATCGTCTCGAACCATTCTGGAAGGAGAATTTAAGTAAAAAGCATTTTGATCTGCTCAAAGCGACCATTCCGAAATCCTGGATACTTGATCCTCGTGAAGTACCTCCTGGTGCTTCCCTGGAAGGACCATTGGTGCAGGGTCGGAGGTTAACAAGTTGGTCTGATTTATCGAAGGCTTCCAAGAAGGAACGTAGTCTTGTCCTGAAAGCCAGTGGTTTTCATGAAACAGCCTGGGGTGCAAGGAGTGTGGTGATCGGAGATGATGTTTCATCGGACGATTGGGATGCTTCGATTAATAGTGCTATGCAGGCATATCCTGATCCAATTTATGTAGTACAGGAATTTATGAAACCACGCAGTTTTACCCATCAAGTCTATTCAGAAACAGGAGAATCAAACGAGGAAAAGGGGCGGGTTAGACTGTCACCTTATTTTTTCACCTTCTCGAAACAGTCTCACTGGTCAGGTACATTGGCGAGTTTCTGTCCTGCGGATAAGAAAGTTATTCATGGGATGAAAGATGGTAGCCTGATGCCTTGTATCAAGACTTAGGCAAAGACGATTATTTCCTTTTAGGAGTAGTCCAGTTGGGGTGGGGGACATGGGCCGACTCCATGTAACTGAGCATTCGTTGAGCGACCGCAGGTTGTTCTTTGATTAAATTCACATCTTCATGGATATCGTTTTTCAAATCGTAAAGCTCGAGCCTTTGATTATCCATGCCTGATCGAATAAGTTTCCAGTCTTCCATAATGACTGCCTGACGAAATGTTCTTTCGTAAAATTCCCAATAGAGAAATTTATGCCTTTTTTGTTCCTCGGCTTTTCCCTTCAATGTGGGGAGAAATGAGAGGCTGTCGGTATGCAGGGGCATATCACTCTGGCTCATATCACAGGCGGTTGCCATTAAATCTCCAAAATAAAACGGCTGATCGGAAATAGAATTCGGTTCAATCGTATTTGGCCACCAAGCCAGGGTAGGTACCCGGATTCCTCCTTCGGTTAAGGTTCTTTTCATTCCGCGAAGAGGACCTGCGGGTTTGAATAGTTCAGGATTATGTCCGGCTTCGTTGTGCGGGCCATTATCAGAGGTGAACATGACCAAGGTGTTTTCTTCAATTTTCAATTCTTTGAGAAGATCAAGGAGTCTGCCGACATCACGATCCATTCTGGTTATCATAGCAGCCTGCCCTTTATCCTGCTTGGTCCAATTCTCTTTTTCGTAGATACCATAATCTGGCACCTCTGCACCATCCCCGAACATTCGGGTACCTTCGTTATTGGCGTGCGGAATAGTCAGGGGAAGATATAGAAAGAACGGATTCTCTTTATTTGCTTTAATCCAGGTAAGGGCTTCCGCGGTAAAAAGGTCATGACTGTATTCAACCCGCTTGGTTGCTGCACCTCCCATAAACCCGGCTCTTGGCTTGTCTGAAACGGGCTTTACCACATTTTTCAATACATGCTTTTTTTGGTTTCGCCATAGGAATTCCGGGTAAAAATTGTGGGCATGTACCTGATTGAGATATCCATAAAAATAATCAAAGCCCTGTTTTAATGGATGGCCTTCTTGACCGACTTCGCCAAGTCCCCACTTTCCTATGAGTGCTGTTTTGTAGCCAGTTTCCTTTAGCTTTTCGGCGACCGTCAGGTCAATGTCCCTCAGGCTTTGGCGTGACATGTCCCCGCCTGCATTTCCTCGAACATGAGTGTGTCCCATATGCTGGCCTGTCATGAGAACACTTCTCGAAGGAGCACAAACTGTGGAGCCGGAGTAAAAGCGGGTAAATTTCATTCCCTCCTTTGCCATCTGATCAAGACGGGGAGTCTTGATTAATTTCTGACCATAGCATCCTAGGTCTCCATAGCCGAGATCATCGGCCATTATAAAAATCAGGTTCGGTTTCGCCTGCGAAGACGATGCCTCGAATAGGAGGACGATCGTGAGGCAGAAGAGTGAACAGAAATTCCTTTTTTTAATCACTTTGCTTTGAGTTCCTCCACGGTGGTATTGACGAGGCGCCCAACATAACCCTGGAATCGTTTATCTACTCCTTCTGGAATCTGTGGCATGGTTTCAAGCAATGGGAGGAGAGATTTTGCTTTGTGGTCAAGATGATCAATTGCGTTCATTGCCAACATGGAAGGGAAACATCCGTTTTTGATGGGATCGGCGATTTGACTTAGAGTTTCCACCGCTTTGGATATCTGATCCTTATTGCCATACTTGCCAAGGGCCTCGGCTGCCACAACCCGAACATAGGGCGAATCATCACTCAATGCTTTTTCAAGATGTTTCGCAGTCATGGAAACCCCTTTTTGCCCTCTCATTAATAATCCCATTGCACCCCAGTATCTGACCGCTGAATCCTTGTCTCTGAGGTAAGTAGTGAGGGTTTTAGTTGCCCAGGGAGAAAGGCCCGCGGCCATATCGGCGGCCAGGAAGATTCTTTTGAAGGGATACTTGTCAGTTCTGGCCATCTCATAAGGAGTGGTGCCCTGTGAGCGAGAATGGATTTCACCCTCGGGTAGAAAACCGACATCGATAATTTGATTAATGTGATCGAGGTGTGCTTTTCTCATCTTTTTAAGAATGTCAGCATGTTGCTTTGATTTTACCAAATTTTTCACCTCATCCCGGTCATTTGTTAAATCATATAATTCTTCCGCAGGTTTGGTTTTCCAAAAGTGACTTTGTGCTTCATTTAATTTTCCTTCATC
>JBMYOA010000127.1:0-5379 GCA_049598825.1 Opitutales bacterium
TTTGCAATCGTGAACATAAGCTGGGAGATCCTTATCGTCGGTATTTAGAAAAAGGAATTCACCAAAAGTTTGGTCTGGCTGGTTGTCCGCTTAAGTTTTCTCTTGCCGGCAAAGAAGCCCGATACAAGGAAGAGAAGAACAGCTAGAGATTCCTGCCATTTTGTTATTAGCCGCTTGTGCGGCTTTTTTTGTGCCTGAATTAAATTGAGTGAAAACTCTGAGCCATTCATGATATGCACGATTGAAGAACTCTAACTTTAAAAAAATCATCTTTTGTGGATCGGATGCAATCGCTTTACCGATGCTTGATTATCTTAGCCGCTTGAACGGAGTCTCTCTGCTTGGAGTTCTTTCGCAACCTGACCGTAGAAGTGGTCGAGGCAGGAAGTTACAACCAAACCCTATTAAGGAATGGGCATTGGAATCAGGTTTGGAAGTGAAAACTCCGGTTAAACCAAGTGAAAAAGAAAATGAGTGGATAAAAGAAAGAGAAACCGATCTTGTTTTGGTTATGGCTTACGGGCATATTCTAAGCCAGGAATTTTTGGACTCTGCAAAATATGGTTGTTATAACTTGCATGCCTCCTTGTTACCTTCATATCGGGGGGCCTCTCCAATTGAAACATCTTTGGCCTGTGGCGAGAAGCTAACAGGAGTGACCCTTATGAGGATGGTTAGGAAAATGGATGCAGGTCCGATCATTGATCAGGAATCAATTTCCATAACCAAGGAAGATACAGGTGCTTCTTTAAGGGCAAGATTAGCTAAAGCCTGCGTTCCTTTGATTGATCGAAATCTCTCTCAGCTTCTCTGCGGAGAAGCGAAGGAGAGGGAACAAGATCCAAATGGAGTAACTTACTGCCGTAAATTAGGGAAAGAGGATTCATACTTTGATTTTTCTCTGACCGCAGAGCAATTGGAGTGCAGGAGTCGTGCTTTTCAGGCATGGCCTGGAAGTGTGTTTTTTTACGAAGGTATTCCTTTGCGAGTTGGGGAATGTAGAGTCTCGACCGAAAAACATATTAAACCCGGTGAACTTATAGTTGAGGATTCTAAACTTTTACTCGGTACAGGAGAAAGAGCTCTGCAGATTCTTCAATTACAAAAGCCCGGCGGAAAAATGCTTGCAGTGTCAGATTTCCTAAGAGGTTTTCCCATTAAGCAACCTTGTCAGATAGCTTTTGCCTCAAGTTCAACACTGGTATCGGAAAAGTTTCATTAATCTGCGAAAGATTTCTTGAATCCCATACAAACTACATTTACTTTCATGATCGTGGTGGATTATGAAAAATATATGTTATAGATTATCTTTTGGGATTTTACTTCTTTCCCCGTTTTTTTCATGGGGCAATGTTCAGGTAGCAAATCTTAAGCAAGACTTGGAGCTGATTTCTCGTGAACTAGCAGGTTTGCGTAGTGAAGTTGAACTTTTAAGAAGAGAGAATGCTCAGTTAAGAGTGGTGGTGGATAGCTTTGCAAAGAAGGCTAATTCTGACCAAGGTATTTCGTCAGCCCAATTGATTCAAATTAATAGCAGACTATCATCTCTTGAAAAAAGAGTGCAGGCAAACACGGGTTCGCAAGCAATGATACAAACCAGCGTCAACAAACAGATGCAGGAACTTATCAAGCAGATGAATGATGGGTTCGAAAAAGTGTCAAAGGGCACGGCCGCACCTCCTCCAACGAAGACCTTTTCCTCGGATTATCCTCAGAAAGGCTTTGTTCATAAGGTGGAAAAAGGAGAAACAGTTAGCAGTATCGCCAAAAAATATGAATCAAAGGTAAAGTGGATCATTGATGCTAATCAGATTGAAGATCCCACCAAAGTATTTGTTGGAAAAGAACTTTTTGTCCCTCAGAAATAAGTATGTCTAAACCAGCATCAAGATTGGGCCGCGGATTAGGTAGTCTCATTTCAGGAGGGACTTCCTCGGCTAACGAGTCCTCAGCTTTAGTCGCATCTGCACCGTTGCCAGCTGAGTCTGCTAAAACGGACCTCATTAAACCGAGTTCGGTTTCTTCTGATCGTAGTTCCGACAAAGATACTGAGCTATTGGAGATTGGTACCCATCAGATTGTTCCTAATCCCTACCAGCCAAGGAAAACCATTGATCCGGAATCAATTAAAGAATTGGCTGCCAGTATTGAATCGGAAGGGTTGCTCCAACCAGTGGTTGTCCGAAAAATCCTCGATGATTACCAGTTGATTGCAGGTGAGAGGAGGTGGCGTGCTCATCAATTTCTCAAGCGTGATAAAATTCTTGCAAGAGTGATGACCACTACCGAGATTTCTTCGGCCAGTCTTTCCTTGATCGAAAACCTACAAAGAGAGGGTCTAAATCCACTGGAAGAATCAATGGGGTATCATTCATTGGTAAGTGAGTTTGGATTAACTCAGGCTAAAGTGGCGGAAAGGGTAGGGAAGAGTCGATCATATATAACCAATACCATGCGTTTTCTTCAATTGGAGGAAGAACTTCGGAATTTCTTGGCAGATGGAAAAATAAGTCCTGGGCATGCTAAAGTTCTCTTAGGGATCAACGACCCCAAGATTCGGATTTCATTGGCAGAGGAAATTGTCAAAAATGGATGGTCGGTTCGCAGGTGTGAAGAAGAAATTCAGAAATTATCGATTGAGGCGAACAAGGGACTCTCCAAAAGTAGTGCCCGAAACGCAGAATTTGCCCCCTTGGCACAAAAAGCAACTTCAGTTCTCAACCGGAAAGTAAAAATTCAGGCAGACCCTAGCGGGAATGGGAAAATCACATTTTCTTTTCAGGACGAAATTGATTTGAAAACTCTTTTAGATACGCTTGGCGTTCGTTAAATCGAATTGCGTTGCTGAGATCATTCATACATAAAGGAAATAGTTATGACTATTTTTTTGACTACCCTACTCATCTTACTTTGCCTCGTCATTGTGCTTCTAATTCTTATTCAAAGAACATCCGGAGGCATGGGTTCTGCTCTCGGGGGCGGTGCTGCTGACCAAGTTTTGGGAGCTGGATCTGCTGCCCAACTTACCAAGCTTACTGTCTGGGGCATACTTGGATTCTTCATTCTAGCAGTTCTCCTTTATGTCACATACCAAGGCCAGGCTGGGGAGGTCGAAACCTTACAAAGAACTGGAGTTGAGATGACGCCAGACCCCGCTTCTGCTCCCCCAAGCCCAACAGATCTTGAAGTCCCACCTCCTCCACCTGCTGACTCCGTGCCCGCAGCACCTGCACCTGTTCCAGTGATTCCTGGAGAAAAAGCACCTGCTGAGGGTAACAAGTCGGAATAATTATTTTGGCCCTTTGATGTGGGCAATTACGTCTTATCCTTTTTCGTATTTGTTTCGACAGCTTTTATACTCGAAGCTTCTGTTCGTTTCCCGGCCCGTGGTTTTGCTAGGATTCTAACTGATGAATCGGCTCAGGAACGCCTTTCAGATTATCGTAGTTTTCTTCTAAGTGAGTCGAATGGTAGTCGTTTCCATGAAGGCTACAGCTTGCAATTTCAACTTCGTCACATGCCCCGACGAGGGAATGAAACGGTAAAGACCGGTATCCTTTATGGACCATTTCTCGGCTGTGGAGTGTCCCGTTTGTCCGTGGTGCGTGATTCACAAAAGAATAATTTCTCTAACTTTCTTTTAAAAAATGGCAAAGACCCCAAGTTTTGGAATGTTACCTCAAATGAACTCCAACCAATTTTAATTTCTCCAGAAGAATCCTTAGCACCATTGGTTCAGGGCATGAATCAAACCGCTTTTGATTTGCTTATGCCCTTTGTATTTTGGAATGGAGAGTATAAAAACTCCGGGAAAGTAGCCGGCAGGCCTGCCCATATCTTTTCTTTTACCTGCCCGCCTTGGATAACCAAGGTCAAACCTCATTGGCAAAATATAACTTTGGCATTGGATGATGCTTATGATGCGCCCTTAAGAGTCGAGATTCTGGGAAAAAGTCAGATTGCTGAAAGAACTTTAATCCTCCGTAAATTTAAAAAAGTGGGCAATCGATGGATTGTGAAGGAAATTGATTGTCATGACCGCAAATCCCGCTCAGTTACTCGAATGACAGTTACATCGGCTGCACTTGGATTAGATTTAGATCAAACCCTTTTTCTTCCTGAAAATCTTGTTCAACCGATCCGGATCAATCCAAAACTGTATCTCTCCACCGACTAATTGAATCTTTCGTCTTGCTAGGAATTTGGTTTCTTCTAGCGTCTTTTAATTTCAATGAAAAGTAATTATCTATCTCCTTGGGCAAAAAATGTATCCCCATCTCCAACTCTCGCAGTGGATGCGAAAGCAAAAGCACTAAAAGCAGCCGGTGAAGATGTCTGTGGTTTCGGTGCAGGCGAACCAGATTTTGACACACCCGCTTTCATCAAAGATGCATGTGCGAAAGCACTGGCTGAAGGGAAGACAAAATATGCCCCGGCGGCTGGAATACCTGACCTTCGTCAAGCCCTTGCGGATCAGTATCACGAGCACGGTGTGCTGGCTGAGCCGAATCCTGCTCAAGTTATCGTTAGCCCGGGTGGCAAATATTCTTGTTATTTGGCTATCCTGGCTACTTGCGGACCAGGAGATGAAGTAATCATTCCTGCTCCTTATTGGGTCAGTTATCCTGAGATGGTCAAACTCGCAGGAGCCCAGCCCAAAATTATTTTAGCCGGAGATGAGCAAGGCTTTAAAGTGACTGCTGCTCAGATCGAAGAAGCCGTGACCCCGGCTACCAAATTAATTATTTTAAATAGCCCTTCCAACCCAACGGGTTGTCTTTATGAAAAATCCGAAATGGAAGAGATTATCGAGTTGGCCTGTAAAAAGGATTTACTGGTTATGTCTGATGAGATTTATGAGTATCTTTTATACGATGGGTCTACTCACTATCGACCTGCCAGTTTCTCTGCTGAGGCCGCTGAGCGGGTGATTACGGTCTCCGGGTTCAGTAAAACCTTTTCCATGACCGGGTGGAGATTGGGAACCTTGGTTGCGAACCCTGAAATCGCGAAAGCCGTTGCTTCCCTGCAAAGCCAGACCACTTCAAATGCAACCACATTTTCACAATATGGAGCACTGGCAGCCGTTCAAAATTGGTCATCAGCTATGGATGCGGTCAATGAAATGTTGGTTCATTTCGACCGCAGAAGATTGAAACTGCTCGACGGCTTAAATGCGATTGATGGTGTAAGTTGTCTCCGCTCTCAGGGTGCCTTTTATTTATTTCCTAAAATTGCAGATTTGGGGATGAGTTCAGCAGAATTTTCTGATCAATTGCTCGAGAAAGAAAAAGTGGCGGTGGTTTCCGGTCACGCTTTCGGAGCAGATGGATATATTCGTTTAAGCTACGCCACTTCCGATGAGATTATTGAAAAAGG
>JBMYOA010000128.1:0-5318 GCA_049598825.1 Opitutales bacterium
TTTTTGATATATGGTAGCTGTTTGATATATAAATTTCATTAACCATATTATGAGCCATTCCATAAGATTGAAAAGAAGCACTTTGCCGTGCTGGTCTTTTTATATTTTTATATGGTTTTTTACCTTCATTCATGGGCAGGCTGAGAATCGTTTGGGAATCAATATAAATCCTGATCCTCCTGCATCCACTTTTTCTCCTGAGCATTCTCTTTCCACAATTCGAGTGCCTGAAGGGTTCAGGGTGGAACTGGTTGCCGCAGAACCTATGATCGAAGAACCAGTCTGCATGGCTTGGGGACCGAATGGAGAACTGTATGTCGCCGAAATGCGCTCTTATATGCGGGATATTGATATGAGTGGCGAATTGGAGCCGGTCAGTCGAGTTGTTAAGCTAATGGATCTTAATGGAGACGGCCGGATGGATAAAGCCACAACCTTTCTCGACAACCTGGTCCTTCCCCGTGCAATTCTTACTTTGGACAACAAGGTGTTAATTGGAGAGCCGCCACATCTTTGGTTGTGCGAAGACACCAATGGGGATGGAACCGCTGATACAAAAATCAGTATTTACGAAAATTTCAGCAAACGTGACTCGGGTAATGTTGAGCACAAGATCAATGGATTACAATGGGCCATGGACAACTGGATCTATAACACCAAGAGTTCATTACTTCTTCAATATCGTGATGGAGCAATTAAAGAGAGAAGATCAGTTTTCGCAGGGCAGTGGGGGCAGACGGTAAACGACCGGGGTGAAAGTATTGCCACCAAAAATAGCGAACCAGGCTTAGCGACTATTTTCCCCGGAAAATACTTGGGCGATCTTCCACTTTCGAATAAGTATAGACATTTATTCGAACGAGTTAGGTTGGGAAAGGGGTACTCTACCACCTGGCCGATTCAGGGAACGCCGGATATGCAGGGGGGGCGTGGTTTGGGAAGATCGGACGATGGTTCTTTACAACGGTTCACCGGAGCCTGCGGGCAGACCGTATTTCGGGGAGACCGGCTTGGAGATGACATGAAAGGAACCTATTGGGTGTGCGAGCCTGTGGGGCGCATGATTCGTTGTTCAGATGTCGAGTATGAGGAGGGAATGATCACTTTGCACAATCGGTTGGAAAAACAGCAGTTAGAATTCATTGCTTCCACCGATGCAAATTTTCGCCCTGTGAATGCGTACACCGCTCCGGACGGAACTCTGCACTTCATTGATATGTATCGAGGTGTTATTCAACATGGTAACTGGACAAGGGACGGCAGTTACCTGCGTTCTGAAATTCTTCGTCGTGGACTCGAAAAAAATATTGGCAAGGGGCGTATTTATCGTCTGGTCCGGGATGGTATCAAACCGGGACCGCTTCCTGCATTCGGCAAGTCCGATGCAAACGATCTTGTGAAAGCATTGGGCCACCCGAATGGATGGTGGCGGGATGAAGCACAGAAGCTTTTGATTTTGCGCAAGGAAGCCAAAGCGATTCCTCTGCTTAAAAAGGCGGTGAAGAATTCGGAAAGCGGACTGGCCCGTGCTCATGCTCTGTGGACGTTGGATGGAATGGGAGTGTGGGATGAATCATTGGTGGTAAATGCGATCACTGACAAAGACATGGATGTACGGTTGGCAGCCTTGCGGATTTCTGGCGAACGGATACTTGAGAATCAGGTATCCAAGAATCTGCTTGATGCGGTTTCCAAGCCTTTACCGGATGATGACATTGAGATCTCGTCTCAACGATTGTTATCCCTGAGCCTTTATAAAAAACAAGTGAGATCATTTTCGCTTCGCCCGGGACATATAGAACGAATCAAGGAAGCTTCGGGGAGATTTATTGACTCGGACCTCATAGCCAAAGCATTCATCGTGGCTCTGAACCCTCGCGAATATGTTCCAGCACTTGAGCTTCTCAGTCGGGATCAGCATTTTCAGCACAAAAATCATTCCCTGCCTCAATATCTTGGTTTTGCATCTTTTGCCCAGGCCGATCCAGAAATGCTTTCGTTACTTATTGATTTTACCGCACAAGCCCCTCACGGATTCCGGGATGCCGTTTTGGCGGGATTAAGACTCGGTAGCGAAGCCGGCAAGTATGTCCCGGGTGAACTCATTCGATTTGAAGCGAAGCCTCCAGGATTAACCCAGATGGAGGAAGCCGGTGTCCCGGAGTATAGCCTGGCGATTATTTATGATCACATTACCTGGCCAGGCGATCCTAAGTTCAAACTGCAGAAGGCCTTGCCTCCTTTAACGGAATCAGAGCTCGTTCGATTCAATAAAGGGAGGGAGATTTATCGAGGACTTTGTGCCGCTTGTCATGGGTCTGAAGGTCAGGGTGTGAAAATGCCTGAGCCTCAGGACCACATGATGCTTGCCCCTTCCTTGGCAGGATCTCCCCGTGTAAGCGATCGTAATCATCGATACTTAGCTGAAATTATTTTGAAGGGAATGACCGGTCCGATTGATGGGGTTACCTATGGCGGTGTTATGGCTCCAATGGAAAGCTACGATAACGAATGGATCTCGTCAGTGATGACTTATGTTCGACGATCCTGGGGAAACAGTGGAGGCCCAGTAAAGCCTGACGAAATCGAAAAAGTGCGTGGATGGAACAAGCGCCGCACCACTGCTTTTACTTTAGCCGAATTGAATATGCCCATTTCTAAAAAGAAATAAGAGTTGATGAATGCAAGTCTTCTATCCCTTTTATTACTTTTTCTGACAACGCATATGGTGGGGCAGTCACCAAAACGTGACACCAGTGCTCCTAAAGGAGGCTGGGTAGTTCCCACCGCAGAAGAGTTAAAAAAAGTGGAAGCGGCCATACCAGCTGAACTGCCGGCTAAGCCCAAGGGCGACCGCAAACTTTTGGTTTACAGCCTTAGCCACGGTTTTAAACATAACTCCCGCCTGATCGGTGAAGAAATGCTAAAACTGATTGAAAGGAAAACGGGTGCATTCACACTTACGATTAACAACGATGCGATCAAATGGACTTCCATATACCTCAAGCAATTTGATGCGATTGCGGTCTTGAATGCAACGGGCTTGCACAACGGGTTCAAGGGCGATAACCGTCAGGCATTTCTGGACTTTGTATACGACGGCGGTGGTTTATTCGGATGCCATGCCGCTACCGATGGAGGAAAAAAGTGGTGGCCGGAATATTCTGAGCTTTGGGGAGGTGCTTTTGGTGGCCACCCGTGGGGGAAAACCGGCACTTGGCGGATACAAAATTATGATCCCAGGCACGTCCTGAACCGGTGTTTTCACGGAGAGGGATTTGATATTAATGATGAACTTTACCGTCAGATCCACCCATACAGAAAAGGTTGCTTTCGCACCTTGACCGGCATTGATCTGTCAGCGAGGCAGAACACGCATAACAACAACGGGAAACTCAAAACAGTCCCACCTGAAGAGGAACGGAAGCAGGGTGAACCGAAACCCGCCAATGTCCCTCTCAATTTGGAGCGTGAATATCCCACCTCCTGGTGTAAGAAAGCCGGAAAAGGTCGAGTATTCTACGCAACTTTCGGCCACAACGAATCCGCCTATTGGAATCCCAAGATCGTTGAGCATTACCTCCGGGGACTTCAGTATGTCCTCGGGGACCTCCGTGCTGATGATGCATCGGATGAAGCCATAGAGAATTCCAATAAGTAGAAAGAATTGTGAAACACCAACAAAAGAATAACGCTGATTCTCTAGATACGGGTACCTACAGCATGAAAAAATTTACAATATTGGTATTGGTTTTGGTAATTCCTTTTTCCTTGTACGCAATGAAGTCTCCCAATTTCGTTTTGGTATACATGGATGACTTGGGCTGGGCGGAGACCTCAGTTGAAATGATCAAGGGTCGTGCCGATACACGCAGTGATTTTAATCAAACCCCCAATCTTGAAAGACTGGCAAGGGAAGGTATGGTCTTGTCGGCTTGTTACTCTCCATCCGCACTTTGTGCTCCATCGCGAAACAGTTTGCTTCATGGTATGACCCCGAGTCGTCTGCGTTACACCGTGCTCTCGGCTATAGAAGCAAGGAAGCAGTATCTTGGACAAATTACCATTCCTCAAGCCCTGAAAAAAGCGAACCCGGATTACCAGACTGCTCATTTTGGCAAGTGGCACAATGAGAGTATTAAGCCGACTGAAGCCGGTTATGATGTTACCGATGGACCCAATGGGAACGGACCCGGCGATTTTGGAGATGACGGCAAGACTCATCTCCCTGAAGATGATCCCAAGCGAATCTTTTCGCTCACTGAAAAAAGCATCACATTCATGGAGGAGCAGGTCGCTGCGGAGAGGCCTTTTTATTTACAGCTCTCTCATTATGCCAATCACATTTGGCACGATTCGCTGAAGAGGACGCGTGAGAAATACAAGAAACTGCCCAAGGGTAAGAAATATGAGAAGAAAGATGGAATGCCGGAAGAAGAAATACCCATTGCCATGTATAACCATGGATGGATTATTAATTACGCTGCTATGCTGGATGATGTGGATCGTGCATTTGGAACCTTATTGGATGCGATTGATAAACTTGGGATAGAGGAAGAAACTTATGTAATTTTCACCTCAGATAATGGAGGTGGTTTTCGTGGAAATGCTCCGCTTAAGGCCGGTAAAGGTAGTCTTTATGAAGGTGGTATTCGTATGCCATCCTTCGTTCGCGGTCCAGGAATAAAGAGCGGAAGTTATTGTCAGGTACCGATTGTTCAATGGGATTTTCTACAGACTTTCTATGACTTGGCAGGCGGTACGGATCCACTGCCCAGCGATTTGGACGGGGGTAGTTTGCGCGATGTATTTGAAAGAGGTGACCGGGGGAGGGTGAAGCGTAACACCAAGGATTTAATCTTTCATTTCCCCTGGCATACCGGCGTGGCCGAGTCTGTAATCCGCTCCGGTAAATATAAACTTCGCAAGGACCTCGATTCTTTGAACATTGAATTGTTTGATATTAGTAAGGACCTCAGTGAAGAAAATGATTTGGCCGCGGAAATGCCCGATCTTGTCCAGAAGCTTGATAAGAAACGGGCAAAGTACCTTAAAGAGGTCAATGCCGAGACGGTTACCCTGACCCGGCGTAATTATGTCGAACTCCTGGAGGGAGGCTGGATTGAAAACGGGAGGAACCGGTTGGCTAAACTTAAGGCGGAACTGGTTGCTGACCCATCGAATAGGCAAAAAGCTTTCCAAGTCGATGTCTCCCAGAATCATGTAAACTTTCAAGACAAACAACTTGAACGTTCCCTGCGTCTCATTCGAATGCACGAGGAGCGCGGAACTGCAGATAAAAATTAATTAATATTATG
>JBMYOA010000129.1:0-5304 GCA_049598825.1 Opitutales bacterium
ACATCGCGTTCCAAGGGGTTGTTGATTTTTCGCGATTTGAAATAATCTGACCTGTTTAACAAATTTCCCATCCAGGGACCAAATCCGCCAGATGGAATTGGGAAATCACTCCCATGGATCACCCGTGACTGAATTTTGGGATCGAGCAAATGTTTTATGGTGTGCCAACGGTTGGGGCTGGCCAGGGCACTGTTGTCGGTGAAGAGGTTGGGGAACTGGTCCATCATTTTGAGTAGATCCGCGGTATAATCGGGATCCCATATGCCGGATTTACCTGCCCCATGAGCCGCGATTACTTTGACTCCACATTCCAACGGCAGTCGAAGGATTCGTGGATCAGCAAATTTCGCATTGAGTACGGGGACAGAGAATTCTCCTCCGGTGTGGGCAAGGAAGGGCATGCCCAATTTTGAAAGCTTTTCCCAGAATGGCTGGTACTGAATATCCGAGCAGTCGACATTGTGACAGTTTGGCAGAAGTTTTAATACTTTGGCCCCTTTTTCTGCACATCGTTCCAGTTCTTCGATCGCATCTGTCCGGGCTGGATGAATCGAACAGGCGGGAATGATCTGAGAATATTTTTTTGCCAGCCCGAGCACATGATCATTGGGTACATAGAATTTAGCTTTTCCCTTCAGGCAGTGACCGCTTGGGTCGTAGGGGTAGTCCATCGCTAGTAGAAGAACCGCATCGAGTGAAGAGCTATCGATCAATCCTATCAGTCTTTCCTCATAGGCTTGATCTACCCCCAGTTGGCGACTCGATTTTAAAATGCCCGCCTGTGCCTTGACGACGGGTTCGACTATGCGATCGAGTAGGGTGCTGCACCTCAGCCAGCAACCGCTGCCATTGGATCCATCTCCCACAAAGTGTACATGTCCATCAATTTTCACTGGGTGGTCATTTAGAGCTTCTGCAGCAGTTCCTTCAGGCTTTCTTCTTTTTTGGCTTTTTTATAACTTTGCAGGGTGAGCCTTGATTTAAGGGGTAGACGACTGGTCAGGTAACAAAATCCCCCATGGATAAGTAGTCCGATGATCGAGCCAATGGAGATTCCAAAGAGAACCAGCACTCCCAACAGTCCGATTAGCCAGACAAGGATAGTGAGGGAATTGACGGACCATACCAATTTTCGACAGGTGGATAATAAAAGCATCGGCTTGTCACAATCAATACAATGAGGAATCTCGAAGTTTTCAGAATAGGATCCACCATCAAGATCTGCCCGTTGGATCGTATCCCATTTCCTGCGGTAATCGGTAAACGCATGGCAGGTAGCACACCATGGTTCTTCCAGTGTTGGAGGAGGGTCGATCGATTCAATATCTTCGACTTCTTCCTCCATCATTTTACTCAAACTCTTCGTCCATGCCATCGAGTCCATTCATACCTGCAGGTACGATGGTGTTGATGGCTTTTACAATTTTTAGGACCTGGGACAGTGAATTTTTATTTTTGTCTTCGAATACCAGTCTCATGGTTCCCGTTCCGGATGTTTTTCCGGAATTGGATGCGACTTCCAAGTGAGAGATATCTTTAAGCATTTCCATTGGGCCACCCGGAGGGATGGGTAAATCCATTTTAAGAATTGGAGCGACATTTATTTTTAAAACAAAGTCGTTCTTTGCGAAAAGTTCCTTACCTGCACCGCTTACTGGGTTTTTAACTGCCCCAGATTGGGTGGCTTGGAGATGATCTTTGCTTGCGATGAGCAGGAAGTCATCTTTTTCAGTAATGGAATAGCCTTGCATCATCGCCAACCCCATTCCCATAGCGAGAGGAGGTGCCGCTTTAAGCTTAAGCCATTTTTCTGTGTTGATAGATGCAGCGACAATAAATTCAGGCTTGGGCATGGCTGCCATCATCATGGCTCCAGGGTCCATTCCACCCGGAGGTCCTCCACCGGGGAATCCAGCTTCACCGCCAGGACCGGGGAACGAAGGGGCAGCACCTTCCATATCAGGATCTCCAAAAGGATTAGCATCGCCGCCGGGGCCATCCATCGACGGACCACCAGGGAAACCGCCTCCAGCACCGGGGGTTGGCATTTTGACATCGGTTAAAGATACGAGGAATTCTCCTTTGAATGCACCGATTGCATCGCGAATGGAAAGTCCACCCAGTTCAGGCATGGGCTCGTTCAGTTTTATGTCATTTCCAAATTCAGGAAGAATTTCCTTCTCCGCGATTTCAACAAATTTAGAAAGATCAAAAGCAAAGCCCAGAGCCAGTATCGCATCGGCAGGAGCAAAGTTAAGGATACCATCAGAGAAGCCTCCTTTTCCGTAAACCATTTCGTTGTTTGGAGCATCGACTTTCATTTGGGCAACCAACTCACCATCTTCGAAGTTGAGGCTAATGGTTCCTTTTCCGCCTTTTAGCGTATCTAGGTTAGCATTATCGATCTGACTCCCGAGGGTCTCCAGGATTGAGTCTCCACCAAACCAAATACTGAGGTCATGGCTTTCATTTGTAAAAGCGACGAAAGACTCATTACTCTTCGATAATGAACTGGAACCATCCGCGGTCATGAATTTTTCAATGGTTGGTCCGCGGTCTGAGGGTTTATCGGCACCACCAACGAAAAAGAAATCCGACCCGATGGCAATTTGGGGCTCTGAACCCTCGGCTCCACCGAGTGGTTGGTAGAGGAGATAGCCATCTTTTTGCTCGGGTGCATCCAGCCCGGCAAGCAATTCCAAAGTAGTCATAAATTTTGCTTTATCAGATAACTTGCCGGCAATTCCACCTGATGGAGCCAGATTTGGGTCGTCCTGAGGAATCAGATGGACCTGTAAGGGTTGCGAAATATCGACTCCCAGGGATGATGGATCTTCAAGTGCTTTGCCGACCATGGGGGGCAATCCAGGAGGCAGGAGAGCTTTGATGTCATCGCGCCCTTTATCAAGGAGGTCGTTAAGTCTAATGAAGATGACTCCTCCTGCATCAGATGGAATGCGGTCGACCAGGGCAATGTTTGGTTGAGTGGTTGCTGTAGGCGAGGTTGTCGACTCCTCGGTGTTTTCATCTTCGTCCGAGATTGCGTCTTCCTTGGTTGCATCGTTGCTTCCGGCAACTTCCTTATCTTCAGGCTCATCACCACCGGAAAAAATCGCAAAGCATACGCCAGCAATGATGGCGACAACAGCCACACCTATGCCGCCAAAAATAATCCACTTTTTGGAGCCTCCTGATTTAGCAGTCTTTGCTGCAGTTTGCTGGGAAGGTTGAGCTGCTGAAGCAGTTACTTGTTTCGCTTGAGCAGTTGAGGTCTTTTTCTTGGCTGCTGAAGCCTTTGCCGGTGCCTTGGGTTGTGCTGCTGGCTGAGCTGGACTGGTGGCGGCAGGAGCGATCCCGGGAACTTCAGCGACGGGCACCCAGTTTTGTCCATCATGACAGGCTAGATCCTGAAGCGTAAATGATCCTTGCTGGATATATTCTTGAAGTTGCTCGAGAGTGTAGGGGCCATATTGGGTCCCATCTTTATGGACATATATATTCATGATGAAGATAGCAGTTTTGTTTCATTCGATAAAAAACAAAGCCAGTCATGGTAGCAAGTGTGGAAAATTGTTTTGATTGTAGTTAATAGGATCGATCGAACTGCGTATTTTGATATTTTTGGATGATGCCAGGAATATTGGAGTGGATCGGAAACAGGAATTTGAAGCAAAGGATCGGAGAGGGAATAAGAGTTAATCTGATCCCTGGCTTGGTTCTTTGGATTATGGGTGTGTGCCTGGTTGCTGTATACTATTTTGGGGAGTTCAGTCGCCCATGGTTTAACCAAATCATAATCTTGAAGGAAACTTATGGCTTTGCGTACTCTGCGGTCTCGACCTGTTTTTTTGGAGGTTTGATTCCCTATGTTTTTATGCAATTGACCGGCAGGGATCGATTGAAAGGGCTTGGCAGTGGTGTGATCTTCCTTGGGTATTGGGCTATCCGGGGAATTGATGTGGATGCCTTTTACCGTTTGCAGGCAATGGTTTTTGGGACGGAGGTGGATTTACTGACAATCATAGCAAAGGTGTTGGTGGATCAATTTGTATACTGTGTGGTTTGGGCATCCCCGATCACCGCTCTCTTTTACACATGGAGGGAAGCCGGGTTTTCCCTTAAGCAATGGAAGGGAAACAAAACCTGGTCTGAACTTTTTGATATGATTCTGATCTTTACGGTGACCACCTGGGTGGTCTGGATTCCGGGAACCGCGATCATTTACTCCTTACCTTCTCCTTTGCAAATCCCGCTCTTTAATCTGACTCTTTGCTTTTTTGTGATTTTGGTAAGTGTATTTTCGCAAAAAAATAATAGAAAATAAGCTGTAAGAATATTTTACTCGAAGTGAACGGGAATTCCGTTATCCGCACTTTTAATGGCATTGAAACAGAGATCCAGAGTTTTGAGATTATTTCTCGCACTGTGATAGGGGTCACGGTCTTCTTCGATGGCACAAAGAAGTTCTCCCATGGTTCCCTGAAAACCTGACTCGAACCAGCAGCCTTGTAAGGGGACGATGGCAGAGCCTTTTTCAAGAAATAGATCCATGCGTGATTGCTCGTTTAGCCCAGGACCCCGTGATCGGAGAGTTCCTTCGGTACCGACGACGGTGGTGACATCTTCCTCGCCCCGCGTGCAATGAGCATTGAATGACATGCTTACCTGAGTCTCCGGGTATTTTATCAAAACAGAGGCGAGGGCGGGCGGTTTGAAAACTTGACCCGCGTGACGGGTCACGGATGCAAAAATGCTTCTAGGTTTCTGGTCTCCCATAATACAGGCAGTGATATCGAACCAATGGATCGCAAAATCAAAAAGGATCAAATGTTTCATTTCCTCAAAAGAGGGGATGCCTTGGATCCATGTCTGGTCCCATTGCAGGGAAAAGTCGATTGAAGTGACTTCACCGATTAATCCTTGCTTCACCGCATTTCGAATGTAGCAGAAGTGGGGAGCCCAGCGGCCGTTTTGGTTGACGGCCAGTTTGACCCTTTTTTGATCCGCCAGTTCAGCCAATTTTTTGCCTTCCTTTAAGTCGATAACAAACGGTTTCTGACTGAGAGTATGTTTTTCCGCATTGAGGCAGTCGTACAAAATGGGCAGGCGATCCTCGGGATGGGGGGTGACATCAACCACTTCGACCTCATCCATTTTCAAGATATCACGATAGTCTTGATGAATGCTGGCTTGGGGGAAGAATTTATCCCTTAGTGTCTCTGCTTTTTCTAGGGTTCGGTTTGCAAGTGCAACTACTTTAAAGCCGGAATCCTGATAATTTTTTAGATGATACTCACTGATTCC
>JBMYOA010000130.1:0-5298 GCA_049598825.1 Opitutales bacterium
TCTATGAAGGCAGTTCCTGAAGATAATGAAATCTTGGTAGATGCTTTACTCACTGATTCAAAAAGTGCAGTCAACACAGCATGGGAGAATAGAAAGGATCTATTAGTACAAAAAGAACATCTTGAATGGCGAAAACAGGAAGTTCACAGACTGAAACGAGAAAACTTCCCTGATGTCACTTTTGAAGTTGCAAGTAAGCAATATGCTACGAATGAAAATGGTACATTTTGGGGAATTTCAATTGAATTGCCATTGGGAGAAACTCGAGGGCAAGGTAAGATTGCGAAGGCTGAGGCAGATCAATTTGCTCTACAATACGAAGAATTCCGCAGGCAGGTTGCTCGTGAAGTCGCAAGCGCACGGGAAGCTTTTAACTATTGGTGCGGTGCGAAGGAGAATTCGACTGACATAGACATTCAATCCCGCAAAGATTTTTTACAAACCGCAAAAGTAAGGTTTCAAAGCGGAGAGTCTGGTGTTCTGGAATACTTGGATGCCTTGGATGCACATCTTAATTCAATCCAGAAAATATCCCTTACTGAGCTACGTAAAGATAAGGCATATCTCAATTTGATCTCATCATGTGGACGATATTTAACCTTTGAAAATTCGGCTCAGTGAAAATCTTAAGACAATTTATTATGAAACAAAAATTTTTATATTCGATAACTGCAATATCATTATTTTCAAGTTGCGGGCACGATCATGATCATGATCACGACGGGAATCACAACCATGACCATGATAACCATCATGAACACCATGATCCTGACCATGGACACGGTCATCACAGTGATGATGAACATTTAGATCCAATCGTAATTACTCAGTATAACAAACTAACCGAACTTTTCATGGAACATCCTCCATTGATTCAAGGAAAGTCATCTAAGTTTATCATACACCTCACACGCCTCGTTGATTTCAAGCCAATAAGAAGTGGTCAGCTAGAAGTTAAGCTAATACCGAAAACTGGAAAAGAGGTTTTGGTAAAATCGGAAATGCCTGCAAGAAAAGGAATCTATACACCTACGGTAATTCCAAACTTTGCAGGCAAGGCTAAGATGGAAATTTCTCTTTTCGGTAATGATATCAATTCCACTCATTCTATCCCCGATGTTTTCGTCTACAGGACTGAGCAGGAAATTGAATCAACTCCGGAAACCGAAGAAAACTCGAATGAAATCGTATTTCTCAAAGAGCAGCAATGGGAGATCGAATATGCAACAGTTCCCGTCATATTTAAACCAATGGCAAAAATAGTTTCTGCGACAGGTATTCTGAGGTTACCAAAGTCTAATGTTGTGAAACTTACGTCACCGATCGAAGGAACCGTTGCATGGACGGAAAGCAAGAAATTCCTGGAAATTGGATCTAAAGTTAAAGAAGGAGATAAACTTTTTTTGATCAAACCAAATACAGGGTGGAACTCAGGCTTGTCCAAGCTAAAGGAGCAGTACCTCTTAGCCCGACTTGAACTTGAAAAACTTGAAGATCTTCTGGAAAAGGAGGCAGTTGCCCAGAAACGCGTTGAGGAAGCGAGAATCAAAATGAATACCCTGGCTGATTCTTTAAGTAGAATGGGGATAAGAAATCCAGATGGTAATACTGATTCTATTACGGCCCGTATCAATTCTCCTCGAGATGGTCTTATCTCTCTTATTCATATCAATCCCGGGGAGAGAGTAAAGGAAGGTGATGTGCTGGCTGTGATCATTAATTCTGAAAATATGATACTCGAAGCATCGATTCCCAACTCACGGGTAGCCCAGATAAAAGAGACTGCAGATGCAACCTTCCGAATCGGTGGGGATGAAATGGTTTATAGAATATCTGATTTAGGAGGAAAGCCCATATCAGAAGAACCTGTTCCATCCAAGGATACAAATTTCTCAAAATTTGTGTTTCAGTTTCCAAATAAAGATGGAAGATTTGATACAGGAACACCGGTCGTCGTGAAAATTACCGACCATCCAAAGCATAAGTGTGTCGTCATTCCCGAGGCTGCTGTCATGGAGGATCAGGGCAGAAAAATGATTTATGTTCAAACTGCAGGCGAAACTGTTGAAAAGAGATATCCACACCTTGGAGATTCTGATGGAGAATGGACCGAAGTGATTTCAGGGGTAAGCTTAGATGAAAGAATTGTCACTAAAGGAACTTCTATTATCCGTCTTGCTTCGCTAGGTGAAATGGAAATGGGTCACGGACATGCTCACTAATTGGAGTTCGAGATATGTTTGATCGCATTATACGCTTTTCGCTAAACAACCGCCTTCTGGTTGTATTTGCTTCAATTGCCTTGGTTTTGGCAGGAGGGTACACAGCTTTTCGTCTGAACCTCGATGTTTTCCCAGATCTCAATGCACCGACGGTTACTGTTCTCACAGAAGCCCACGGGATGGCACCAGAAGAAGTGGAGGCATTGGTTACCCTACCGCTAGAGTCTGCCTTAAACGGATCGACTGGAGTACGAAGAATAAGATCATTCTCTTCACCTGGATTTAGCGTGGTTCATGCGGAGTTTGATTGGTCGATGAATATTTTTCATGCAAGACAAATTGTATCTGAGAAATTGCAGTCGGTATCTGCCTTGCTTCCCAAAGAGATAACTCCTCCAGTGATGGCACCCATTTCCTCCATCATGGGCGAAGTGATGTTACTTGGTCTTCAGGCTGAACAAGGTAAGGAAAAAAATGTCTCGATGATGGAGCTTCGTACACTTGCCGATTGGGAAATTCGTCGGCGTTTGTTATCCATTCCCGGAGTAGCTCAGGTCTATCCAATTGGGGGTGAGGTAAAAGAATATCAAGTACAGGTTTTGCCTGATCGTTTGCAATCTTTTGGATTAAGCCTGGAAGACATTGTTTCATGTGCGAGAGAAGCGAGTTTGACAAGTTCCGGAGGTGTGCTTCGCAGTAAAGGCAAGGAGTATCAAATCCGTGGTTTAGGGCAGGCCACAGATATTGAGCAACTTGAAAAAGCAGTTGTTCAGCACCGACCTGAAGGAAATATACTCTTGGGAGATTTGGCGAATGTGGAGATTGGTCCTGCTATATCATTTGGTACTGCATCTGCAGATGGAAAAGCCTCAGTGGTTCTCTCAATTACCAAACAACCCGGTGCGAACACACTTCAACTTACCGAAAAGATTGAAGAAGCAATAACGGAAATGAGTTCAAGACTACCACCAGGAATTGAATTTCAGAAAGACTTTTTTCGTCAGGCAGACTTTATTGAAGTGGCTCTGGAGAATATCCTGCATGCCCTTCGTGACGGAGCTTTATTAGTTTTTGTGGTCCTGTTTTTATTTTTGGGAAATTTTCGCATTACCTTTATTTCGATTCTCGCAATTCCGCTTTCGTTGTCAGTTACCTTTTTAGTTTTTCAATTAAGTGGGGTGGAATTAAATACCATGACTTTGGGAGGGATCGGAATAGCCATCGGCGCACTCGTGGATGATGCGATCATAGATGTTGAGAATGTTTTTAGAAGACTTCGCGAAAATGGTCAGCTTGAAAAGGAAAAACAGTTACCAGCAAGAGAGGTGGTTTTTCAGGCCTCCAAAGAGATTCGGAGACCAATGGTTGGGGCTACTCTCATTATCACTTTAGTATTTTTCCCTTTGTTTTTTCTCAGCGGAGTGGAGGGTCGACTACTTCAACCCATGGGCTTCTCTTACGTAATTTCGATTCTTGCCAGCCTTCTGATCGCATTGACCGTGACCCCTGTACTGGCATCCTTGCTTCTGCCTAATTTTGTAAACAACAAGCAACTGAAAGACGGATATTTGGTGAGATGGTTGAAGCCTGCCTATGCAAAGGCTCTTACTTTTTCACTGAACCGACCGATGTTTGCTATTTTGTTGTCTGGTATTCTCTTCGTCAGTGCACTCTTTCTAATACCCGGTCTGGGCCGATCGTTTCTTCCGGAATTTAATGAAGGTGCTCTAACGGTCAGTTATGTGACTGCTCCCGACCTTAGCCTGAATGAGTCGGATAAGGTTGGTCAAAGAGTGGAACTTGCTTTACTTGGGAATGATGGAGTAAGCAGCGTGCAAAGAAGAACGGGGCGTGCTGAACTTGATGAACATTCTCAACCTGTAAATGCAGGAGAGGTCGAAGTAGTTTTGGACTTATCTCAAGTAAGCCGAGAAGTAGCCATGGAGCAAGCAAGGGAATCACTACGTGCCATTCCGGGGGCTCAATTCACAGTTGGTCAGCCAATAAGCCATCGGATCGATCATATGTTGTCGGGGACACGAGCAAGTATAGCAGTGAAAATTTTTGGGCCTAATTTAGATCAGTTGAGAAAACTCGCTGAAATTGCCGAATCAGAGATGAAATCTGTCAAAGGTGTGGTCGATCTAGCCATCGAACCAATAATTAAAACTGCCCAAATTTCATTTCATTATGATCGTGAGGCAATGAGTTTGCATGGACTAAGTACAGCTGATTTATCGCAATTTATTGAGATTGCTTTCAAGGGTGAGAAAGTTGGAAGAATCATGGAAGGACGCAGGTCTTTCGATTTGGTAGTGCGGTATGAAAGGAGTAATCGAAGCTCAATAGAGGATTTAAAAAATGCTATGATAAAAACTCCAAATGGAGTGTTTATTCCCCTGTCTGAGGTTACTAAACTTGAACTGATCCCTGGTCCTAATCAAGTAAGTCGTGAGAATTCGCAGAGAAAGCTGGTGGTTCAGGCTAATGTTGCTGGGCGTGATTTGGTCGGTGTAGTCGATGAAATCCGTAACCTTCTGAAAACCAAGATTAAACTCCCGAAGAACTATTATATTGAATATGGTGGCCAATTTGAAAGTGAAGTGGAGGCTTCAAGAACGATATGGACCTTGTCGATTCTGTCCTTTTTATTGATCGCAGTAATTCTTTATCAGGAGTTTAAATCAGTTAAGGATGTGTTGTTTGTGTTGGTCAATCTTCCCCTCGCCTTGATTGGAGGAGTTTGGTCTGTTTGGTTGACCGATGGAATTGTAAGCATAGCCTCACTCGTTGGATTTATTACCCTATTCGGAATTGCATCCCGAAATGGTATTCTTTTGATCTCTCATTTTCATAATCTTATTGCGGAGGGGAAAACATTGAGGGAAGCCGTGAAGCAAGGATCAATCGAGCGATTAAACCCAATTCTCATGACCGCTTTAACAGCTGCTTTTGCCCTTATTCCTCTCGCTTTGGGACTAGGGCAACCGGGAAAAGAAATCGAGGCACCCATGGCTATTGTTATTTTAGGTGGTTTAATTACCTCCACATTTTTAAACATGATTTTAATTCCAAC
>JBMYOA010000131.1:0-5279 GCA_049598825.1 Opitutales bacterium
GGATGGACACAAGTTATCAAACCCTCGTGTTAAATCGCCTTTGGCAAGCGGTCAATGTTGTGGGGGTAGAGCGGGCGTTTAGTTTGCTTTCCCTCGATCACGCTCAAGTGATATACGCGGAGGATGGAAGCTTTCGGGTGTTTGACGGACCATCATGGTTTGAGCATTGTAAAGAATTGGAAAACATTCCAACCGCACGTGTTATTCATACGGTAAACCAAAAAGTTGTGGTGCCTTCCGTTCTCTTGTTGCGATCCTATGATCGTATGCTAATGCAGGATATAAAATTCAACCGCCAAAATCTTTTGGATAGAGATGATTACCAATGCCAGTATTGCGGGAAAAACCTTCCTCCCAAGGAACTGAATATGGATCATGTTATACCGCGCGACCGGGGAGGAGCCACTTCTTGGGAAAATGTCGTTATTTCCTGTATCCGCTGCAATAGTAAGAAAAGTAATCGTTTGCCCAAGGAAGCGGGAATGCGACTTTTAAAGGAACCTAAGCGTCCGCCAAGGCGTCCCTTTATGACTTCATTGTACGGGAAGCCGATGGAAGATACCTGGAGCCATTTCGTCCAGGGTAAGTAGTTTACATTTTTGAATGTTTCTCGCTTCAGGCGAGAAACTTGCTATCTGTAAATTATGGAACAGATCATCTCAGATAAAGATTCTGATCAAAAGGCAATTGATGTTCTTTACCGGATAAGCACCCTGTCCGGGAAGGAGAGAAATCCGTTGCTCGCTTTGGAAGGAATTCTTGATGAGGTGATGAATACTTTTGGAGCAAGCAGTGCATCGATTAGTTTGCTCAATGCAGATTCTGATAAACTCGTTATTGAAGTTGAAAGGGGTTTGTCTAAATCCAGTAAGGGCTTTGAGCTACCTAGAGGTATTGGAGTGACCGGTTGGGTTGCCATGCATGGCGAGCCTCTGCTTTGCCCGGATGTCACTTTAGAAGAGAGATATTTTCAATTGGATGATAAAATCCGATGTGAGATGGCTGCCCCCCTGAGTGAGGGAAACCGTACGGTGGGTGCCCTTAATGTGGATGCAACCGAAACCAATGCCTTTAGTCCTGCCGACCTAAGATTGCTTGTTCTTATGGCCAATGAAGCGAGTCGTGTTCTTGAGAATATGTGGATGATCCAGCAACTACGGCGAAAAGCGGAACAGTTACAAACTTTGGTACTTGTTGGGCAAGATATGGCCGGAACCCGTAAAGTTGAAGAGGTTTTGGAATCAATCACGAGAGAAGCCCTTTTGCTTCTCGATTGCAGCATGTCTGCGTTCTTTCTCTATGAATCAGAAACGGATGAGTTAAAACTTCACTCGCTACAGGACAAGACAGGAACACTAGTCCATGAAGAAACCCTCAACCCCGCTGACAGTCTCTTGGGGACTTCTTTAAGGGGTCACAGGCAAGTCCAGACACGCGACCTGTTTCGAACGGAGGAGCACCACTTTACCGAGTTAATACGGGAGAAAAACCTCCACTCTATGTTGGTAACTCCTGTGGTTTATGAAGATGAGCCCATCGGGCTTTTAACTTTGTATGTGGACCGTTCACATCGCTATAACGATGATGAGCGATTGATAGCTCGTGCCTTGGCGGATTTAGGTGCTATAGCTATACAAAATGCCTTCCTCTATGATCGTGTGTTCTCATCGGAGGAAATTTTACGGAAGAGTGAGCGATTGACGACCTTGGGCACACTGGCTGCCGAGATTGCTCATGAAATACGTAACCCTCTCATGGTTGTTCGTCTTCTATTTGATTCATTGGAGTTAAGCGAAGAGGCAGATGCTCACCAGGAAAAAGATCTATCGATTATTCGGGAAAAGCTAAACCATCTCGATCAGATCGCAGGACGCATTCTCGATTTCGGAAAAAGTCGTGAGGCTTTTCGTATTCAGTGCCCGATGCGTGAGATTATGACAGAGGCCGCTCTTTTGGTCCGGCTAAAGTTGGAACAATCAAAAGTTACCCTTACCATGAATGAATTAGGGGCTGATTATTTGGTTTTCGTGGACAAGGGGCAAATTCAGCAGGCTCTTCTTAACCTAATTTTGAATGCCCTGGGAGCGATGTCAAATGGAGGTCACTTAACTTTGGAAACTTCCGTCGAAGAAAATAAGTGGGTGCGGGTATTGGTCAAAGATACTGGTACTGGAATTCCTGAGGAATTTAAAAATCGCATTTTCGATTCTTTTCTCACTGCGAGGGTTGGTGGCACCGGTTTAGGTCTCACCATTTCAAAACGTATCATGCGGGCCCATGATGGTGATTTGGAATTGATGGAGTCTACATCACAGGGGACCGTTTTTCGGCTAAGTCTGCCGATAGTAAATTAAGATTTTAGACTTCGTGGAAAAACTGAGCATTGTTTAATGCTTCAGAAAGTTCTTCCCTGAGTTCGAGAAATTGGGTTGGTTTTGTTTTACCATCCGCATCTTTCGATGCGATGTGGAAAATATCCGTGGCGATTCCTTGTTCTGTGGCAATCCGGGCAAATTCAATATCAAAACCGCAGTGTGAAATCGTTTTCGCAAGAAGATGGAGCAAGCCTACCCGATCCGGAGCTTTTACTTCCACGATAGTTCTTCCAAGATTTACATCACGATAGACATCGACTTGGGATGGAATTTTTTCTCCAAGTTTTTCGCGGTTTGAAAACAATCGATTTCCATCAATTTTTTTCCGTAATTCAGAAATTTGGCTGTCGGGTGAGCTTTTACCAAGCAGAAAGGTACGGATTGAATTCTCGCAGGAAGTTCTAGTTTCTTCGTCCTCAACAAATCCACTTTTTTCAACCTCCACATAAAAGGCATCAATGGCAATTCCGTCATTCCGGGTGACAGCTCTCGCTCCTAGTATGTTTAATCCTGAAACAGAAATAGCCCCGGTTATTTTTTCGAATAAGCCAACCTGATCCTGTGTAATAATATCAATCACGGTGAGCGTTCTTCTTACATCATTTCGCCAATTTATGACTGCTGTTTCATTTTTTGAATTATTGGAAAGGAATTTACTTAGCATGGACACATGTAAGGCAACTTCCTCTCTTCCGGAATGAGAAAAGTATCTCATCGGCACCTGATCCAAATGTTCCCTTAGTTCAGATTTAGAGACGCCTTTGATTTCTAAATCCATGTAAGAATCTTTAATTGTCTCAGGATCCATGGGTGCTCGTTTACCTTCAAGAACGGCAATTGTGTTCGAGAAAAGTTGGGTATGTAACTCTTCCTTATGTGCATTCCACAAATCGGGTGCTGTTGCATTCGCATCACAGTAGGTGTGGGCATAAAGAAAACGTAGCCTTTGTTCTCCTTCCACAAACTTGGCGAACACTTCGATAGATTCCGGGTCTTCTAGATCAAATTTATTTGCAAACCGTACCATTTCTAAATGGTTTCTAATAACAAAGAGTATCCGGTCGTGCATTTCTTCCGATATTCCAAGCCTTTTGAGAAGAGGAATGGCAATCTCCACTCCTCGTTCGCAATGACCTTTCGGTCCTTCGTCTTTGCCAAGATCGTGAAGAAATAAAATGAGGTAAAGTAAGCCGGGTACTTCATTTTTACGAATTGCATCCAGGTATTGCTGTGCATCTGTTCTTTTTCCCTGAAAAACTTCGTCCAAAACCGTGATACAGTGCAGGACATGCACATCGGCAGTGAACCGGTGATACAGGTCGTGTTGTACTTTACAGGTAAGTTTGCCAAACTCTGGGATAAACCGTCCCAAGACCCCCAGTTCATGCATTTCGCAGAGGGTAGGGCTGACATTGCCGATCTCTTGTAAAATAGAACGAAAGGTTACATTGGCCGAAGAAGAATTGATCAGGGTAGAATCGATTAATGAGAGACGGTTTCGGACCAACGAGCGTAAATCTGGGGACAAGGTCGCGGATAACCTCTGGGAATGACGAAAAAGGCGGAGGATTCTTTCGGGGTCTTCATCGAAAACCTGAGTATCAGTAGAACTCAATTGATTATTCAGCAGTTCAAAGCCATCGACATATTGACTCGGCTCCGCTCGATACGCCGACAAGACCTTTCGAAAGCTCAGCTTAGACGTGGAACCAGAAGTGGCATAGACCAATCTTTGTTCAAGGATTCCTGTAATCTGGCTAATTGTCCGTGCATGTGAGTAGTAATCTCCCATGAAGACTTCCACTCTTCTAAATATATCCTCCTCTTCGTATCCAAGTCCTATGGCAACTTCAGGTTGCTTTTCAAGATGGAGGGTATCTACGGGGCGTTTGCTTAAAAAGTGCAACTCATTGCGTACTCGTAAAAGAAATGAATACGCATCGGAGTAGGACTTGGCCTCCTGTTCGGAAAGATATTTTCTTCGAATCAATTCTTCCAATTCTCGGTTGCCAAATTTCACCTTTATCATCCAAAGAACGCCCTGATAATCTCTTAATCCACCGGCTCCGCTTTTTACATCCGGAGCCTGCAGATAAACGGTGCTTTGCTTTTCCAATCTCCTCTCTTTTTGATGAGCATGTAGTTCTTCCAGATATTTTTCAGGCTCATGACTTCTACAGTGTTTGAGAAACTTCTGCATGAATCGCTCACTCATTTTTCGGTCACCGCAAATAAATCTGGCATCTAACATGGAGTTTTTATTCCGAATGTCACTCTGAGACTCCGCAATTGCCTCCTTCAAGTCACGGGATGCATGTCCAACTTTTAAGCCGGAGTCCCACAGGGGATAGAGAATCTCCCGCGTCATCGTTTCTTTGAGTGCCTCTTGGGTTTTTCCTCCCAAAGATTTTGAATATAGAAACATTAAATCGATATCACTGTGCGGACAGAGCTCCCCGCGACCATACCCGCCGGTGGCCAGTACGCACATAGGGCGAAGCTTACCCACCACATCTACTGCAATCTCACGGGCATATTGAAAAAGGCATTGTATGAGAACATCTACAATTACGGCCCTTGCTCTGGTTAATCGAAAACCGGAGTCACCTTTTCGATGATAGCGTAAGAGCATTTCTTTTTCCAAACGCAGGAATTCTTTAATATCTTCAAGCCTTTGCTTATCCGATTTTGCACCACTAAAAATAAGCCTTTTTTCAGCGTGCTGTCTGGTTCTTCGAAATAATGGATCGTCTTCCATGGTAACGGATTTGCAACAGATAAGTCTAATCATTCAAATGGGCGAGATAAAACCATTTTGGATTCGAATTGCCTCCTAAGGGAATATTAAATATCGAAATATAATAATGTATTTATTTCGTCTAAACCTTAAAGAGAGCATCGTCG
>JBMYOA010000132.1:0-5248 GCA_049598825.1 Opitutales bacterium
TGCCCCTGCTGATCAACGAAAACATCGAGCCACTCGGTTGCGGAAAGCTTGGTGGGGTTTTCATGTTCAGAGCCAATGATAATTCGTTGTTCCTCGTTGGCTAGGTGCTTGACTCCGTCCCACCATGAATAAAGGTGCTGACGCATTTTAGTCACCACATCTGGATACTGACCAATGATGTTTTTCTTTTGCAGAGGATCGGTCGCGAGATTGTAGAGTTCCCTGTCTTCGAGTAATCGCCACCTCTTCCAAAGAACCGCTGCCTGATCCGCCCGCATCTGGGTTTGGGAATGCGGAGACGGGTAATTGGAAAAGCCGGGCATTCGGCTGTAATTGATGATCAAGATTCGGTCTTCAGATACCTGCCCTTTTCCGCGAAGAACCGAAGCCAAACTTATCCCGTCAAACTTGGTATTTTTCTTGGGTTTGATTCCACATAAATCCAACACGGTGGGCAATAAATCCTGAACCTGAGTAAGCCCCCCAACATCGCGGGCTTTCCCAAATTCACCATTGGGCCATCGTATGAAACAGGGGACACGATGCCCTCCCTCCCAGATCTCCGTCTTTTTTCCACGCATCCCGGCATTGAAATACTGAGGTCCGAGCAGGCTGCCATTGTCCGTCTTAAAAATCAGAATCGTATCTTCGGCCAAGTTCTCATCTTCAAGAAATTTCATGAGCTTGCCCATGTTCCAGTCGATATTGCGAATCATTCCCAAATAGAGAGCCAGGCGCTTTTTGAGATTATTATCCAGGTGATCGAACTTAGACTGAGCAAGCACCTCCGCAATCTCCTTTCGGTCCTCTTCCTTGGGCCAGAAGGGACCGTGTGGGGTGTTAGTGGCGAGATAACACATGAAGGGCTTTTTACTTTGCGCGGACTCCGACATAAATCGCATCGCCTCATTGAAGAACACATCCGCACAATAGCCCTTGAATCGCTTTTCCTTCCCGTTGTGAATGTAAACATCGTCAAAATAATCATTTCCCCAATAGGCAGGAACAGAAGGGATGGAGGAGGATGGATACCAGACACTTTCCTGAAAACCCCGGTCCTGTGGCCTGTAGGGATAATTGGCTCCCAAGTGCCACTTCCCAAAGACTCCGGTTTTGTATCCGGCATCTTCATAGAAATTAGCAATAGTTGAAACTTCGGGCCGGAGAAGGGCCCGACCACTACTGACATTCACCGCACCGTTTCGTGCTGCATCCAAACCGGTCAGCAATTGACCACGGGTGGGAGTGCACATGGGTGAAACATGATAATCAGACAGACGAAGGCTCTGGCCATGCAAGCGATCCAGATTGGGTGTCTGTAGAACCGGATTCCCGTGGGCGGAGATTTCGGGATAACCCTGATCGTCGGTCATGATAATCAGTACATTGGGTTGGGCGATCAGAGACCACGACATCGTAATCGCCCCAAATAGAATAGAATTTTGAGTAAGGTTAATCATAAGGAAATGGTTCTATTTTATTTCAAGGTTGTAAGGTAAGCGGCGAGATCCTTGATGGCTTGGTCATCGGGTAAAGATTTCGCTGACATTTGCATGATTTTACCTGCTTTATCCCCGGACCCGCTTCCACGATGCCCATTCCGGAATTTTATCAATTGGTTGTAAAGATAAAGATCGGAATGTCCCACTAAGGACGGGGAGTTGAGAAGTTTGTTACCTTTACCATCGACTTGATGACAGGCGATGCAGGTTTGGTAATGGATTTTTCCCTTCACCGGATCACCTCCCAAGCTGATGGATTTTTCTTTTGGCTTAAAAGTTCGAATATAGGCCACCATGTCGGCCATTTGCTGATGGCTGTAGTTTTGCATCAGGGCTTTCATTACGGTGCCATCGGAATCAGTGACTTCATAACCCCGGACATTGTGTTTAAATTTTTGCATCTGGGACTGCATATACCAGTCTGAAAGCTGGGGAAGAGAGGGTGAACGCTCCGAAACCATGCCGGTAAAATCATTCCCATGACAACTAATACATGAGTTGGCCAGTGCTTTGCCACGGTCAGGCACCCCGGTAAGGATTTCGGCTTCAAATCCGGTCAAGCTGTTTGCCAAGTCCGTTAGACCCAGATCGATTTGATTATTGGATGAAAAAATGGCGAGAGCCATTTTATTAGCGGGTGCGGCATCATCCGCCAATGCTTTCAAACGCTTGGTTTGCTCCAAATCCAAGGAAACATCCGTAAGGTCATTGAGGCCCTCCATGAATACGCTGGAGGATTTCTCATCCTTGGTATTGATCAATTCCACAAGCTTGATCATTGCTTCCGGGTCCTTTTCAAAAGCCTGCTTGGCCAGAAGGGATTCCACCTTGGTGACTTTTGGAATTACCTTGTCGGAAGAGAGCTGAAAAAGTTCAACATCATCGAACCAGACCGTGCCCTTGGCGTCGGACCATGCCCCAAACAGACAAAACACCACGACTCCGGATTGGGAATCTACCCTGAAGTTGATCTGCAGCTTTTGCCAATCATTGATTGTCCCTTTGAGCTTGACCGACTCCTTGGTTTGCAAGCCCCTACCCTGAACCTTGAGCAACACACCGTTCTTTCCCTCGATACCCTTGGTTCTCACCCATGCACTGAGCAGGTATTCTCCCGGTTCCACAGTTCTAACCATTAGAAATTCCGCACCCCCTCCCACCTTCGATTCAATCCGACCAGAATTTTTCCCGGTACGGGCAAGAGATGAATCGATGGACAAGGAAGCCACTCCCCGGTGAACCTTGGACTGCCAATTTAATGGTAAACCATCCTTACTCTCTTCAAAGGAAGGATTCTCCAACATATTGACGAGCTTGACCTCCTTCTTTTCCAGCTTGCCCTCCTTAGCCCGGTCACGACTGGGTAATTGCGAAATCAAGCGTTCGACGAGTGAGGAACCGTGGCGGATCAGAGCCAGTTGGTAGGGTGATGAAAGCCCTTCACCCGCTGGGATTCGATCTCGGATCGCATAAATTTTTTCTCCCAATGAATCATCCTGTGGCATCGAAGATAGGGTGAGCAGGATTTGCCTGAGGGTATTGGGATCTTTTTCATTCAGAAGTTCACTTAAGAGAGTGGTGCTATTTGAAGTCTTGGGTAAAACCCGAACCGCATTTTTACGCACCGCTGCCGATCGATGGCGAATCGCTTGCTCGGCCACGATTAAAGCTTCTGCATTAGAGTCGGTAACCTGTCCGAGCCCATGAAGCGTCCAGAGAGCATGAATCACTCCCGGGTTTGACCGAATGTCGTCAACTCCCCCATCCCGGGCCAATTCGATCAATAAAGGGATGGCGTCGATTCTTTTTTGCTGAACCAATTTCCTTTGAGCCATCAGACGCCAGAACATATTTGGATGCTTAAGAGTGGCTACTAAAGTTTTCGTATTTGCATCCTTCAGGTTCAGAACCTTATCCGGCTTACTCTCTTTATGGCTAATGCGATAGACTCGCCCATGGGATTTATCACGGAGTGGATTGTCCAACTCTCCACCATGGATCATAATTAGGTTGTTCCAATCAAGCATGTAAACATTACCGTCCGGTCCGGTCCGGCCCTGAATCGGAGCCGTATATTCATCAAAACTGGCCACAAAATTACCCCCATTTCGGGCCCGGTAGGATCCCTTTCCATCCGGCTCCAAATGGAATTGGCCCAAAAGTTTTCCGGTTGGACTGCCCACAAAAGCGGTTCGGTTCCAAAACGATTTAGGAAAGGAACGAGCTGTGTATAGGTCGAAGCCCGCCGCCGAGGTGTAGGAGCCGTAGTGGTCATACTTCCGCGTAATGGTCAGAGGGTAATGGGTTTCAAAATCAAAGATGCGGCGGGCTTTTACTTTTTTGAGACCCAATGCTTCAAAATAGGGATAGGGAGCATGAACATGATAGGCAGGGTTTTTGTTGGCGGAGCACCCAAACAATTCAAAATCTTCGGAGATTCCCAAACCCCAACTATTTCCGCCAAAATTGCTGATAGGCGTAAAACCGGATCCATCCACTTCCATCCTCCATATGCCCGCTGAAAATCTCGTCTGCCCCGAAAAATTACCCCCGCCCCCGACACAACCGTAAATTTTATTATCGAGACCATACCTGAGATTGGACGGTCCGCCATGGGTATCGTTGGTCCCCCAACCTGAGTTAATCTTTTCATAAAGATCGGCCTGATCGTCACCATCGGTGTCCTTGACAAAGAACATATCCGGAGCCTGAGCCAAAATCAGTCCACCATTAACCCAACACATCCCGGTGATAAGACTGAACCCTTCTGCAAAAGTCGTAAATGAATCCGCTTTGCCATCCCCATCCTTGTCTTCGCAAAGCACGACTCGATCACTTCCTTCCTTTTGGATTCTTGGATAATCCATGGTTACAGCGACAAACATACGTCCCCGATCATCCCAGGTCATGTCGATCGGGTTCATGATATCCGGTTCATGAGCAACCAGATCTATTTCAAATTCATCGGAAAGGACCATGCAGTTGCGCGATTCCTCTGGTTTGAGTTGCTGCTGGATGAGCTGGTTGCGTCTCTTTTCATAATTATGAAACCAGTTATTGGTATCAGCAAGATAAGTGAGCTTGGGAATTCGGGGATCTAGGATTTCTTGTTTCTGGGCGGCCCAGAGCGTGGCGGAAGTAACCAGCTTCTGAAAATCAAAATTTTCCCATACGCGGATATCATGCCCATAGGCAGAATAAAAAACCCTCCCTTTTCCATGCTTTCGAACCCAAGTCCATGGTTCGGGACGACCTTTTTCATCCCGCACCATCAATACGGTACGATCTTCACTCAGGTTCTTGTGAACATAAGTTTCATCAAAGACTTCAAATTCAGGAACATTTTTCAAAATCGGATGATTGACCTGCTCTTTTACATGCTTGGCAGTAAACCAACCTTTTCCATGACGGTCGAATTGTCCTCCGATAAACTCAATGAATTTTGGATTGTTATGCGAGCCGGCACAACTATTGTGCAGTGCGACCAGTCCACCCCCTTTCCCAACAAAATCAATGAGGGACTGCAGTTGTTCCAGATGACCACTACCGAATTCACGATATAAAATCACCGCATCGTATTGACTGAGATTTTCCGGATTCAACTGTTTCATATCCGAGACATAGGTCATCTTGATCCCGGCCCGCAGAAACTTGGGAATCAACTGATGATGATTAATCCGGCCATTATGTCCGGAATCTGGCAGCCCGCTTCCACCGCTGAAAAACATCACTTTTGTTAATTCCTC